>CAJXPC010000066.1 GCA_913057845.1 uncultured Pseudomonadota bacterium | reverse complement strand
AGGTCTCGTGGGCTCGGAGATGTGTATAAGAGACAGATCCGGTATAGCGGATAATTAATACCTTACATTGAGTTGGTTAAACATTTGGATAGCGTATTAGGTTCAACTGGCGGAGGACTCGTAGGGGCTTTCGTTTCGACTGATAGGCAGCCAACAATTGTAAGTTGATAAGTTGAGATGCGGTTGACGTTTAAGTGGATTTGTTTTTTTGAGGATTAAAATTTTCAAGAAGACATACTTTCATGTGTTCTCTGAAGGATTTTCCTCCCATCCAAGCGAAGACCGAAACCAATACGCACAGTCCTGAAAACTGCAGCTCAAAAAGGATGCGAGGGTCAGAGATCAGCACGTGCACAGTAGGGTCTTGTGTGTAGATGCGTAGCAGGTTGAGTAACGAGGTCCCTATGAAACCTGCGAACAAGCCAATAGCGAGCAGATGGAATCTAAAGTAGCCCTCGAGTGTCGTTCCATGTTCATTTGTAATAAACCTACCGACGAAAACGGGGACAAACCCATTTAATATTGGTGGCGCATTCTTACGGCTGAGCTTCAGTCTGTCCGGTTCGATCGGTTCTGTTTTTATATCAACGTACCTCTTTGCAGATCGCAAGAGCTGCTCTTGGATCTTTTCTTTTGAGGCTGAGGATCTTAATGTTATTCGTTGGAACATAGTCGACTTAATTACGCACTTTTTAATTTAAGAAACTTAACAAGCGCAATCGCTGCGAGCGGCAGTGAAATTGAGATGCAAGCCACGGTGATGAATAAGGACCCCAACTCATCATAGTTCGCTGCAGTTGTGATCATGCCCGTTTCTCGGTCTTTTACTTCTCTTGCGACCGTGTACATTTGGTTGAGATACTTTGTGCCCAGTTGCGCTGCAGATAGTGCCAAATTTGAGAAAGATGCCATGACAGCAAAAAATGTAGCCTTTAAATTCTGCGGTGCAGAATGAGCAATCCAGGCCAACATCGGCACCATGGCAATCTGTCCGAGAGGGGATTCCATGGCGGTATCAATTACCGCGATAAAACGCTGATCGACGACCCCATCCGTGACCTGTGCGGTCCAGTAATGGACGCCATAGAACATAGCGATATCGGGAATCATCAATAGCGTGCCCACAACAGCAAGTGCGCCTATGACATAGGCAATTGATTTCTCAGCCATGAATTTTCTAAAAATAATCATGCCAAATAAAGCGAGAAAGGAGGCGATGAGGGAGAGTTTTGCGATGAAGGACTGATCAAACTCCAGCACGTCAATCATCCACCAAGAAGTGCCGGCACCCGTAGTAGGCACCGCGCGGTATGCGAAGATGATGACTGCTGTGCCAATCAGAACTTGTCGTGCTTTTGGGTCTAACTCTTTCATGAGTTTTGACATCAGGAATAAAATGATGGCCGTAGATATAACGAACACGATTTCTTGTGCGCCTGGTGTGTCGGCTAAGCCAACACTTATCGAGAGTAAAGCGAACGCGAGTCCTCCGCCAAGGATCCACCAATTGACACTCGGTCGCTCACTTTGTACTCGGGTCATGGAGAGCGCTGCATTTTTAGTGTGGCCTGACTTGATGAGGTCACGAATAGCTTTTCTTTGGAGTAGTGATGCGCTGAGGACGCCGAGAATAGAGGATAGAGGTATGAGTAAGCCGATTTGATACACAGACAAATAAGCGAGTGATTTCTCGGCTTCGGGTAACTCAGCAACTCCATTCATCATTGAAACGTTGAGAAGTGCCACAAGCATGCCGCCTATGATAATCGCGAGGCGACCCAACAATTGCATCGTTGTATGCATGGATCGTATACGGGCTGGATCTATGGGCTGACCGTCACGGTCAATGCTCGGAACTGCCTCGACGGTCATAGCGTCCGCAACAACGTCTTGTAAGACATAACCAATGGGTGCAAGTAGTGACGAGGTAATGAACCACGTTTCTGCACTCGCTACCGTTAACATTGCTTCTGTGTGGCCAAGGAGAAGAATCATGATGCCCAAGCTGACGGCAATCATCAGTGCGCCGAGGTAGACAAATCCACTTTTGACTTTCCAAAACAGATCGACAAGGTGCCCGACGGGCATTTTGAGCGCCCAAGGCAGCATTGCCCAGAAAGCCAGGCCAGCTAAAAATTCTGCAGTGAGTCCGAGTTGTTCTTTGACGTAGAACGACCCAACAATTTGGGTCAGGGGAGAAATACCCGCAGCCACGTAGACCATAAGCGGGGGTAGAAAACTGAGTCGGAACTCGCGGGCAAGTCCGAGTATGTGCTGATCAACCCATTTCCAGATTTCCGTCATGTTGTTCCTTGCCTATGTTTTCTTAGCCTCAGCGGCCCACTTGGACTGCAATTTGATCATGATACGTGTACGCCTACCGAGCCGAGCTGTGGAATAGTAAATGTCAGCTCGTCTCCAGGCTGAACAAATTGGGTTTTGATCATTGTTCCAGTCATGATCGTCATGCCTGCCTTGATGGTTTGGCCTTGGCCGAGTATTTTGTTTGCCAGCCAGGCAAGTGCGTTGAAGGGGTGCCCGAGTACGTCGCGGCCATAGCCCTCACCCATTAATTGCCCGTTAATACGCACAGTGCCTTTTAAGGTGGCGAGGTCTAGCGTTCGCCAGTCATCAGTCATTTTTCCGTGCACGAGCCCGGCGTTCCACGCATTGTCCGCAATCAGAGTGAGCACCTCTTGACTGATTCGGTCGTAGTCAGCACGTCTGTCATCGACAATTTCGAGTGCTGGCGCAATGGTATCAATCGCGTCAGCGATGTCGATTGCGCGATAGAGGCTTTCGCGTTGGGGTAAGTCTGTCTTCAGCACAGCTGCGATCTCACATTCAATGCACAGATGTCCGTAATCTTTGGCAGAGAGGATTTTGCCATCGTTGTAAATTAGGTTGCCGTGTAACGGTCCACTAAACGGTGATGGGAACTGGAGAAGATTTTGCATGACTTCAGACGTGAGGGCTACTTTGTAGCCAACGATGTCACCTAAGCTGGATTTACGAAGATTGAACAATGCAGACTGAATCGCATAAGCGTCCGACTCGGTTTTGGGTTTGATATCTATGGGCAGATCGGTAAAAGCAACGTTTTTCTGGTGCTGCTCTAATAAAAGCTCAGCTGCGTTCAAAGCAGTTTTAGATGGACTGTGCATGACTCCAGCATTCTTTCATGTCGATTCGTGAGCAACGCTTATATTTTGGATAATGTACGCTATCCTTTATTATCATTTCTTTAGTGTAACATTCAATATTTCCAATCTCATGGCTTTGTTCGGGGCCCTCTTCATGTTTAAACGGAGGAGTGGGTTACCTGAGATTTAGCGTTGATAAGTGATTTATGTTTCCTCTACGTTTTTTATTACTTGTAATGGCGCTCACTTCAGTGTCACCACTGACGCCTCAGACGTTCGCTCAGAGTGATGATGAAGAGCGGGTGTTTGATTTACAGGATGAATATGTCTATGGGCGTAATCGCGGACCCAAGTTGGGATACATTAAACCCGAGGTGTTTGAGCCCTTGTCGGACCCACTCTACCGCGCTGGATACAAGAATTATCGATCGGTTGGTGTGACTGGTGAGCAGCAAAAAATGACTGCCATGAAGCGAACTGAGTCGCTAGGTTCAATTCTCGCTTGCGCGGATGGTTGGTTTTGGCCTTTTTCGCGTACAGCGCGTAAAAATGAACCTGCTGGGTTGGAGATCGAGATATTAAAATCGGTGGCAGAAAAGCATAACCTGGATGTCGAGATGATGTGGGTGAACATGTCCACTCGATTCGGTTATGGGGCACCAGGCGGAGCGTTTGATTTATCTATTAATCGAGGGCTCTGTGATCTTGTGCTTGGTCTTACTGTAACCGGTTCCGACGAGCATCAACTAGACCCCAGTGAGGTTATTTATACAAAGCCGTATATGAGCACAGGCTTTGTGCTCGTGACCCGAGGAGCGATTCCAGGGTTGACCAGTTTGGATGACGTTAAGAGGATGAACATCAAGATTGGTTTGCCTGCATATTCTCCCATGAGTGATTACGCGGACGAAAATGATATTCCGCATGAAACATTTTTTCAGAATTTCCGAGTGATTGACGCTATGCTCGATGGCAAGGTTGATGCGGCGATGATTTGGTCAGGTGCAATATCGCAAGCAAAATTAAACCGTCCTGATGGTGATCTTCGAATGGTGGAGGGATATATTCCAATTCCGGAGATGCGTTGGGACAGTGCTTGGGTGCTTAAAAACACGGAAACAGAGTTTAAGAAATTTATTGATGAAGCCTTTGAGGAAATGCTTGAGTCGGGTGAGATTAAACGGATTGTTGAGCGGTATGGCATGCCGTTCTTTCCCCCCACCAACTGAGTATCGGTCGGTGTACATATAAACGTTCATTTTTGAGTTTGATGAGAGGAAAAACTGATGGATTTTGAAACAATCATATATTTCAGCAAAATGTCCGGAGGTTTGCTGCCTTTAATGGGGCTTCTTCTTCTAGTTACGATCATAGTTATTGTGGAGCGGTTGTATTTTTATCATCGCGTGGTCAGAAGTGGATCAACTCTGGAGCATGACTTGAACGTCGTAGAAAATCAAAACTCGGATCAACTCAAAAAGCTAGAGGAGCACTACGAGGCGACGCTGCAAGTGGCGCTCATAAAAGCTGCGACCTCAGCTAAGGGTAACGATGCGGAAGAAATGGGTCGAAAAATTGAAGAATCCATTATGTGGGAACTGCCTAAATTAGATCGGGGCATCTGGGTTTTAGATACATCCGTAACGCTGGCACCACTCATGGGGTTGTTGGGCACTATTATTGGGATGGTCCATGCGTTCGATATATTGGGTACGACTGATGGCACGGGAAGCTCTACAAAAATGGTGACGGGGGGAATTGCTGAGGCGTTGGTTGCGACTGGGGCTGGACTTCTGATAGCGATTGTCGCTGTGCTGTTCCTTAATCATTTCAACAAGCGTATTCGCGTCGCCGTGCATCAAATGGACTTAATGAAAACCATGCTCATCAATCGTTTTCACGGTAATTCTTAGTCATACTTTTGATCAGACAATCACCCAAATTATTCAATTAAAAAATACCCATGTTTAGACGAGACAGAAATAGTTACTTTGCGGCAGAGCGTCCGAGGGTCGAAGTCATTCCCATGATTGACATCATGATGTTTCTCTTGGTTTTTTTTGTTGTGTTGTCAATAAATATGATCGCTGGGACTGGCTTGGATATGAATCTTCCAGGGTCAAAAACAACTCAAGATTTAGAAGAGTCAACGATCACAGTCGGCGTTAAAAAAGATAACCAATTCGTTGTGGACGGTGAAACAATTTCGGGTGAGAGTTTAACTTCTAAGTTGCTTGAGCTTAAGAAAAATCGGAAAGTTGCCGTCATCATCGCAGGTGACAAAGACGTGCAATTAGAGACGTTAATTAATGTCATGGATAGTGTTCGTGGTGCGGGCATCAACTCTGTAGGCATAGCTGCTATAGCGGCTAGCCAATAGGTTTAACGAAGAGATCTCACATGTTTGGTAAATATCGCCAAGTGAAAGCACTGTGGCCTGATCTCCACATAAAAGAGAAAAGGTTCTTACCCCTATGGGCAGCCCTTATGCTGGCCTTATTGTTACAAATATCGCCATTTTTGGGCGAGTATCTCTATGGCTTATGGGTTCCGCAGGTCACTCTTGAGGAGCCGGAGGAGTTACCTGAGATAAAAATGACAGTTCAATTGGACGCGAGACCGCCTCTTGAGACTCCTAAGCCGCCCCCGCCAGAACCTGAAGAAGAGAATCTGCCTGAGCCAGAGTTAGAAAAAATAAAAAATACTATTCCACTCGAGCCGCCTAAGCCGTTACCTGATGAAGTCTTAGCTAAAATTGCATTGCCAACGCCTGAGCCTGAAGAGGAAGATGATGATGAAGAGCTGGCGCTCCCATCGGTGTTTCAAGACTCGAGACCTGTGAAGAAAAAACCGTTCCCTAAATACCCTAGGGAGGCTGAGGATAACAGCGTCGAGGGTGATATTACGGTGCGTATTATGGTTAATGGTGATGGACGGGTTATGGATGTCCAAGTGCTGAACGCTAATCCTCCTGGAGTCTTTAATCAGGAGGTGTTGAATAGTGTGCGTCAATGGCAGTTCAAGCGTGATGGGACTATCGCCGAATTTGAACAAAAATTTATTTTTAAGATTGATCCGTGGGCGAAATACTGAGTATTTAAACAGATGAATCAATGATGTGGCCGGTATGTTTAGGGGGCATCAGTCGGGTTGATCAACTAATAATTCTTATTCAAGGTTCATAGTTAGATTAATCCTTAAACTTTGAACAATAATCCCTGACTGCTTGATAATCGTCGATATCGAATATCCATGGCTTACCCTGTGCGGCGGGAATCGCTTCGCCAGCGCCCATTCTGCCCTTATATAACGTCATCCAATGTTGTCTTTGACGATACGGTTTGCCCTCCTTGCACTCATATTGCATGTAAGCAACAGCGGATATCATTTCACCTTCCCATTCTATGGGGTCTATAAGCCATTGCACGTGGAAGCGTTTCTTCATGCGATCTACAGCTAGCGAATCTCTAGTCCAGTAAAGATTAGATTCTTGTGCGTCGCTCAGTGATATAACTTCCATTTTTTGCCACTCATCGGCCAACGCTGGGAAACTAAACAACATGGACAGTAACAGTAGATAACGCATCTCAATATCCTATGGCTGCACTTGTTGGGAGGGTAGATTGTACCTTATCCATTTGATCTGATATGACTCCTTTAATCTTTGCGGACAGGAACGTAAAGCGGAGGATGTTAAACAGTAAGGTTGCCTGATCTGAAACTGAGGAAAGTGATATTGAGTGACTGATGAATAGCAAACAGGGACGTCGTATAAGATAAAAAAAGCCCGAAGAAATCGGGCTTTTTTTATTTTTGCTTACTACCTTTAGCCATAAACCGCTTGCGGTAGCCACGTGATGATTGCCGGGAATACAATACACAAGAACACGGCCAACACTTGTATGGCTAGAAAGATCATCGCAGACCTGAATATGGTGGCCATGCTGATCTCTGGTGGGCAGACGCCCCTGAGGTAGAACAGAGCGTAGCCAAATGGTGGCGTTAGGAAAGACATCTGCATGTTCACTAAGTAAATGACTCCGAACCACAGAACCACGACACTACTGTCAACGCCCGGCAGGCCAAATAGCCCGTCAAAGTTTAATGATTGGATGATCGGGATGAAAATAGGCACGGTGAGTAGCAGAATTCCAACCCAGTCTAAGAACATTCCAAGAAAAACAAGAATAACCATCATCAATAACAGGATTCCATAAGGACTTAACCCGGTTCCTAGAATCGTTTCTGTAATGAAGTCTTGTCCGCCTTCTAATATGAAGAAGCCAACAAATATTGATGCGCCGAAAATAATCCATAGCACCATCGCAGAGGCGCGGGCAGTCGTCACAGAGGCATCTCTGAGTGCTTGTAGTGAGAAACGCTTGTGAATAATCGCTACTATGATTGCTCCAAAGGAGCCAATACCTGCGGCTTCAACCGGTGTGGCAATGCCACCGAAGAGCAATCCGAGCACCAAAAAGACTAAGAAAATTGGTGCAATGAGATTTCTAAACAGTTTTAGTTTCTGAGCAAATGATACGCGTTCTTGAACTGGCAGTGCTGGGCCCAGCTTTGGATTTAACATGGTTCTAAAAAGCACATAGGCTATGTACATGCCCGAGAGCATCAGCCCTGGAACAAGAGAGCCAAGGTACAGTTGCCCAACGGATTGTTGTGCAATAACGGCGTATAGAATTGCAAGAATAGACGGTGGAATGAGAATTCCTAAGGTTCCTCCGGCCATGATGGAGCCAAGTGCTATTTTGTGATCATAGTTACGTTTCAGCATAGCGGGTAAGGCAATGATACCCATGGTCACTACTGCTGCTCCGATCACGCCGACCATCGCTGCAAGAATCGTGGATGCAATAATCGTCGCGGCTGCGAGGCCGCCATTTAGCCCACCCATCCATTTGTAGACAACGTCAAACATCTCCTCAATGAGCCCTGCCTTTTCTAACATTGACGCCATAAATATGAATAGAGGAATGGCGGCAAGATCTGAGTTAGACATCAGTGGGTAGATGCCTGTCTCTTATACACATCTCCGAGCCCACGAGACCTCTCTACATCTCGTA
>CAJXPC010000065.1 GCA_913057845.1 uncultured Pseudomonadota bacterium | reverse complement strand
TAGAGAGGTCTCGTTGGGCTCGGAGATGTGTATAAGAGACAGCATATCTACTGGGACCAAGCTTCGGTACTAGTACAAATCGGCTTACTGGACCCTACTGGACTACCAGTAGCTGGTATTGAAACCGCAAAAAAATTGCTGGACGAGCAATTACCGTCGAATCAACTGATGGCTAAATGGGATCACAGCGAAGAAAAATGACGGCTTGAGCTTGTTAACCGCAGGCTTGCCAAAGCCAATCATCTTCTCGACTACCAAAAAGTGGCTTATGGAAATCCTCTGCCCCAGGAGGGATCATAATCATTTTTAATGACTTGCCCTCGAAGTTTCTTAGATCGATGACATAAGGGGCTAACTCCTTAACGTCACATCGGGCTCGATAGGTTATTCTTCTCGAAAAAAGCGCTTGAGGCGCTACCGATTCGGTATCTACCGTCCGAATCATTACCTCAAAGTACCGCTCACCGAACTTATCCCTCACGCTCCGAGGATAAAATTTGGCAACCTCCCCTTCTCGCACCTCAGCAATTGTATCTACCGAATATTCAAGAGCATAAGGAGTTGAGCAAAGAAGCATCCCAAAGATCCAGACCAAATATCGCATCATCACACCCTTCTCTCTAATAAACATATACAACAGATATATACGACCACAATCACTGTAAAAGTTTCAATAGCGCCTTATAAATGGTTACTCACCAAACTTAGGCTCTCGATCTGTACCTTGATAAAACAACTTAAACGATTCGTCCGCAATCCGTGTGTGCGTTTCGATCTCCGATTTTCCTAAAGACACCATGGGACACGGCTCATGTTCAAAATGGTTGTATTCATCATGTCCGCGAACAAGCGTTGCATAGTCTTTAATACCGTTCACTTGAGTCAAGTCCGTCGGAATGAAACGGATGGCTAAGCCAATCCGCCGATCTGGACCAGTGTTGGGCTCAGATCCGTGAATAATGCGCACGTGATGGACCGATGCTTCCCCTGGCTCTAACTCAATCCAAGCCACATCTTCATCTGCAACCTGATGGTCAATCTTTTGTCCACGGGTCAATAAATTTCCGGCTTCAAAGGTATCGGTATGTGGCAACTGCTCCAGCTTATGACTCCCTGAAATCATTTTCATAGCACCGTTGGTGCGTCGACTCGGGCTTAAAGCAATCCAAATGGTTAGAACGTCAGGACGAGACAAGCCCCAATATGTCGAATCCTGATGCCAAGAAATAAACGTGCCGTCGTTAGGCTCTTTGATAAAAAAATTAGTACCCCATACAAGTAAATTTGGCCCAAGTACGCTCTCCACAATATCCAAAACTTTAGAGTCCCTAATGACCTCAGCTACCCAGGGAAAGATAAGATGCGGTTTATTTCGGTAAGGAGTCTTCATGACGGACCCATAGACTGATTCATATTCTTCAAGCTGTGAGCGCAATAATCCCGCTTTCTTCTCAGAAAAAACTTTCATCGGGGACAAAAGCCCGTCCTTCTGATAACGACTTAACTGCGCCTGACTCATAAAATTAGTGTCGAGATAAGTGCTCAATTTAACTGCCTCATTTAAAAAAACGATCGGCTAGAATCGTCTGGTTCTCATAGATAGACCCTTTTTTTTTCGCAGGTGGAAACGGCATACGAATAGGCACATTTTCAGATCTAGGCTCAACGGTTGGATTCCCTACGATCATTCGACTGTTAAATTCCGTCAAATCGGAAAACTTAAGATACGGCCAAGCATCTGCGGCAGCACACTCATACAACATAAGTCGACGCATATCCTGTGATCGATTCTGGGCAGACCCATGCACCAAGCGAACATGATGAAAAGAACAATCTCCAGCTTTACCCAAACAAGGAATCGCGTTTTCAAAATCAATGTCAGTATTTACACTGGGTGATATCGCCCCACAAAAGTGCCCGTCTTGATGGTGATCCCACACTTTTTCAATTCGATGACTTCCGGGAACCAAAAGCAAAGGTCCATTCTCCAGCGTCATATCGTCTAACATCAGACCCACGGCAAGCACATGATCATTGGAATGTGGGTAAAAAGCCCAATCTTGATGCCACTCAACAGCGGAACCATCGCCCGCTGATTTGAGGTTCAGCTTTGAACCATGCAATCTAACGTCGGCCCCGAGAAGACGAGTCAAACAACTAATCATGCCAGGAGATTGAATCAAATCCCAGAATATCGAATGCCACTTATGAGGCGTTTTAATCCTTCTGACATTAGGCGCATTTTCGGTATGAGAGGGCTCCAAATCAAATTTATCGTTATGGTCAACCAGCTGTTGGGCTTCGTTAAGCATCTCAGCCACAACAACACGCAGACGTTCAAGCAAGCCGTCATCGATCACCGAGCGGGCGATGACATAACCGTCTGAATGATACTGGCTGATTTGTTCGTCGCTTAACACCCAAGCTCCATAGTTAAAGTAATGCCTTATTCTCGAACACTAAGTTAAAGACTCAAAACACACGATAATAACGATCCAACCTAAAAGTCAAGAATATACTAGGGCGGGTTTGATGGGAGCAGCTATTCAACCGCTAGACTCACCGAACCCAGCGCGTCAATCTCGACCTCAGCAAAATCTCCCGCCTCTAGCCATTTGGTCTCAACGACGCTACCAAGCATGACAAATTGCCCTTCCTGGACGGTCAAACCACGACTCATCATGGATTTAACAAACCAACGAAGCGCATTTAATGGGGACCCCATAATCAGAGCGCCGCGTCCTTCTCCCAAAGCAACCCCGTTCACTCGGGTGACACCTGATAAATCATTGAAATTTAATGTATCCCAACACGTAAATGCATTACCAAGTACGCAACCACTGTTAAAAAAATTATCAGCGATCAACGTTGGCACCCCTAAAGACCCGTAATGTTCGTAACGGTCATCAACAATTTCCATCCCTACCATCATGGATCCGATGACATCCATTGGGGAAAAATTTTCCTCAGAATAATCATCAGGAGAAAGGGTTTCTGAAATAGAGACCACAATTTCACACTCCACCCCAATGCATCTAAAGGCATTTCTGGGCACTGTTCCGTGACCGGCCAGCACCGCCCGGGAAAAAACCTCTCCAGCGCAGGGAGTCGGAATGCCGAGGAATTTTTGCATCACAGGCGTCGTACACCCAATCTTGTACCCAACGATCGGCCCCAAATCCCGCTGAAGCAGCTGATTCACGCATCCCTGCAACACGTAGCCCTCCGCCTCATTGGCTGGCTGCAACTTCTGCGGAAGTGGCTTTATCGGCATCAAGCCTTTACGTTGCGACGCCAAAATAAGAGCCGCCTGAGATAATCTTTCAAAATCTTTCAAGGCGTCCTACCTCCCTCTTTAAGCTAAAACCTCATCAATTGACTCGAGAGTACCTCAAATCATGAAGACCGAACCCCAATCCTATCGGACGCAATCAATGGGGTAGCTTGACGTATCACTCAAATACGGTAAAGATAATTCCCAAGACAACACTAAGTTTTTTTGTCTTTTAGCCTCAATTATAAAAATAATTAAATTAAACAAAGTTGAGTTCAAACGTTTGTCGCATTTCACAAGCATGAAACATCAACTTCAAATTACTAATACAAGGGGGAATGTATGAGCACCACCGGATTAGAAATTTTCAAAACCCGTCACCTACTGAAACCGCTCGCATGGTCAACAGTTGCCGTGTTGACCCTATCGATGTTTGGCTGCGGGAACGATACGGAGCAAAGTACGTCTGGCCCCATTTCAACCGAAGGAAAGAATGCTGCACAAATTGCAGTTGAAGCTGCAAAACCGCTCTGCCAGGATGGCAAGACAATTACGATCGTCTGGGAAGCCGGACTTCAGTCTCTCGATCCTAAAAACTTCTCTGGCCCAAAGTGGGAGGAAGAAACAGGCTGCAAAATCGAAGTGGTTGAAGTGCCCACTTCAGAAATGTTCACCAAAATCATGCAAGAGCATCGTGCCAACACGGGCGCTTACGATGCACTAAACGTCATTCCAGCATGGATGCCTGACTTGGCACAAGCGGGCGCATTGGAGCAATTAGACTCCTATGTGGACAAATTTGGATATCGAGGGGAATTGCAAACTATCGCATCGACCTATCGAGATAATCAGATGACCGTTGATGGGAAGATTTTCGGGTTCCCTGACGATGGCGATGTATTCCTCATGTACTACCGTAAAGATATTTTTGCTCGTGATGACTTAAAGTCAGCCTACAAAAATAAATTTGGAGAAGACTTGGTTGTTCCAACCACATGGGGGCAATTCATCCAAACAGGTCAATTTCTAACCGATGCACTTAAGAGTGAAGGCATTTATGGCGCATCGATGTTTAGAGAGCCTGGATACGGAAATTTCATGTTCCAAGAACGATTCCGAAACGAAGGTGGTACATTCTTTGACTCAAATATGAAAGCAACAGTCAACTCCGCGTCTGGAGTTAAAGTCTTCAAAGATTGGGTTACAGAAAACAAATTCATGCCTAAGGGTGTAGAGAAATTCGGCTTCGTCGAAAACTTAGCAGTTTTCGTTAAAGGCGAATCAGCCATGACTATTTCTTGGCCACCTTATGGACGGTTTGCAGCCGGTTATCTAGAAAATGAAGAGGCTCTGAGCTGGGTTCCAAAAACCACAATCGCTGACAAAGTTGGCTATGCACTGCCACCAGGAGGACATCCACAGCTAGCAGCTGGGTTTGCGTTATCAGTCGCTTCAACATCTAAAAATAAGGAATTAGCCTACCTATTTATTCAGTGGCTAAATAGCGAAGAAATCAGTAACGAACGCGTGCAACTCCCTTACGCATTAAGGGACCCCTTCAGAGACTCTCACTTCACAAATGAGGGTTATCAAGCGCTATGGCCTGATGCAAAAGAGTACCTTGCCGCACTCAGCGCCGCTGCCGAATCTGGTCTGTTGGACTTATCTTTGATACAAACAGATAAATATGAAGAAGCACTTAGACAGGGTATCAGTCGCCTATGGGCTGGTGAAAATCCTCAAACCATTCTCGATGACGTAGCCGTAGAATGGGATAAGATAACCGCCCAGGTCGGCGTGGAGAAACAAAAAACTGTTTACGAAAGTTGGGCTGCCAAATCAGGCGCTTATCCTAACTAAGACGGTGATCTAATATGGTTCACATTAGGGGGCTCACACTTAGTGAGCCCCCTAATTTCCTTTGAACCAGAAAAAATTTTGATTAGCTTTTCTTAACTCGGCGTAATGCCAGCAGATGACGTGACTATGTTAAAAAAATTGTCATTGCCTAAAATTAGAAAACTCGGCTTTAAATATCAACTGATTGCCCCATCGATCATCATCCTGCTGATCATTGGCCTCTTTCCCCTTGTTTATACCCTTGTTGTTAGCTTCCAAGGGATAACCATGATGGATAATGACACGAGCTTCCATGGCATTAAAAACTACGTCGCGATTGCCGACGACACAAGATTTTGGGGTGCCTTATTCCATACCGTGATGTTTACCGTCATCGCACTCCCTATTGAACTTTTCCTCGGCCTCTTTATGGCGCAGTTATTCATCGAAAAATTGCCGGGTCGACAAATATTCATAGCCTTATTAGTACTCCCGGTTGTAGTCGCACCAATCGTCTCTGGCGCCACTTGGTCGTTGCTCCTCGACAATCGATTCGGACCCATCAATCAAATTATCAACTGGTTCATGGGAGAAGAACTGACACTGTTATGGACTATCAATCCGACATTAGTGTATCCCGCAATTTTCTTAGCGGAGGTATGGCAATGGACACCCTTTATGTTCTTACTACTGCTCGCAGCACTCTCGGCGGTAGACAAGGCCCAACTTGAAGCTGCTGCGATTGACGGAGCAAGTTACTGGATGATATTCACTAAAATCACACTACCCAGTATTTGGCCTGTAATGGCGGTGGCAATTCTAATTAGAGGATTGGACCTTTTCCGACTCTTTGACATCGTCTGGGCTCTAACCAAGGGAGGGCCAGGCACCATGACTGAAACCATATCCACCTTCACTTACGTAAAAGGCTTCCAACAATTTGAGACGAGCTATACCGGAGCAGTAGCCTTACTCATCATTATCATCCTCTCTTTCGTAGTCATAGGTGCTTTGAGAAAGGTTGAATTATCCAGATGAATGCAAAATTTAAAAAAAACTTTAAAACCGGATTAAGACTGGCTGGAGCGGTTGCATTAACGATCTTATTCTTATTCCCAATTTACTGGTTGTTCATGATTTCTTTTAAGACTGCTGACGAAATTTACGCTTATCCTCCAGTGTGGTGGCCAGAGAGCTTACAGTTCAGCAATTATGCCGTTTTATTTAAAGATGGTGATGCGGCCACCGTTGGAAATAGCTTGATTGTTGCCGGCACGAGCACCGTCTTCGCTATGCTTCTAGGAACAACTTGTGCTTACAGCATCGTCCGCTTCAAAACAGGTGGCAATCACCTTGCAAACTGGATCATCTCACAACGCATGATCCCTCCCATCGCAATCGTGTTCCCTGTTTTTATTCTCTATGTTTGGTTTGGTTTGGTCGACACTTATTTTGGATTAATACTGCTCTATACAGCGTTCAACCTGCCCTATGTCATTTGGATGATGCGCGGTTACATACTCGACATCCCCATATCACTAGAACACGCCGCCCTTGTCGACGGATACACAAGATGGCAAGTACTTTGGAAAGTTATTTTTCCGATGTGTCGTGCAGGGTTGTTTGCGACAGCTATCTTTACGTTTGTCTTTGCGTGGAACGATTTTATTTTCGCCCTTGTACTCACCAGAACTGAAGTAGCCACGTATACCGTGCAAGTAACACATTATTTTGGTGGCCAATCCAATTTTTGGGGGAAGATCTCAGCAATGTCAGTACTTGGCACTCTTCCCATTTTCTTTATCGTGGCGTTCATGCAGAAGTATCTCGTCAGAGGCATTTCGCTTGGCGCAGTCAAAGGATGAAGTAACTTTTCAACCGATTCAAAAAGAAAGAAGTTAGATGGCTGACTTACGGATAAGTGGTTTACATAAATATTACGGATCAATGCATGCCGTAAAAGGTATTGATCTTGAAATTCCAAGCGGGGAATTTACCGTATTGGTTGGGCAATCTGGTTGTGGCAAAAGTACATTACTGAGAACCATTGCCGGACTTGAGGAAATTGACCAAGGGACGGTTCAGATTAGCGGTCAGACAGTTAATGACTTGGCACCCAAAGATAGAGATATCGCGATGGTTTTCCAAAACTATGCGCTCTACCCTTATATGAAGATTTTCGACAATATTGCCTTTGGTTTACGGGCAAGAAAAGTAGAGAAAACAGAGATTTCTAAAAAGGTCGATCATGTTTCAAAAATGCTATCGATCGATCATTTGCTAGACAGGTACCCTCGACAGCTCTCGGGAGGGCAGCTTCAACGTGTGGCGATTGGTCGAGCCATCGTTAGGGAGGCTCGCATCTATCTCTTCGATGAGCCATTATCAAACCTTGATGCTCAACTTCGCGATGAAATGCGTGGGGAAATAAAGCGGCTTCACAAAGAGCTTGGGAAAACTATGATTTACGTCACCCATGACCAAATTGAAGCCATGACGATGGCGGATAGAATCGTATTGATACGCGATGGAAAAATTGAACAACAAGGATCACCTTCAGATTTATATGATCGGCCCAAAACAAAATATGTTGCGGGATTTCTAGGCTCACCATCAATGAACTTCATCACAGCACGCATCGTTACCCAAGGGTCAGGGTATGCCCTCATATTAGAGAACACTGCTACACAACTAAAAATACCTGAGAATGTTTCACAAAGAATCGGGAAATACGTTGGCAGCAATATATTAATTGGCATTCGCCCAGAGCACTTTAGCCTCAATAACGAACGAAAACCTGAAGGTTCGGGGACAACGATCGAAGTAAACATTGATCTTGTCCAACCAACCGGGGCCCGCACTTATGTTTCATTTAAGATTGGTCAGGTTACAGCCGTGGCCGAGCTTAGCCCTCGAGACATACGACAAAATGAATCCAATCTCACACTCAATGTAGATGTCAATCGTTGCGTACTGATTGACAAGGACACCGAGTTTTCGATTTAGAAGAGTTACGCCCACAAAGTTCTTTCAATTTATTCGAATAAAAAAAAGGAACAATCTTCATGCAAAAATCAATAGCTGTCTCTTATACACATCTGACGCTGCCGACGAATAGAGAGGTGTAG
>CAJXPC010000064.1 GCA_913057845.1 uncultured Pseudomonadota bacterium | reverse complement strand
CGAGATGTAGAGAGGTCTCGTGGGCTCGGAGATGTGTATAAGAGACAGCCTACAGCCTCCATGCAGCGTTGATATCTCATCTGTAGTGTGTACAGACGTTCTCCGCCTCGAAACACAGGAAAATGAACAGCCTGCCCAATAGTTGGAGACAGGAGTTCATCTCGAAAATAGTGCCCCCCATGCGTTAAGTGACAGGATGCGCAGGCTAAATTATATTGACCAATGCGTTTAAAGTAGAGCGACTTGCCGAGCTCATACTTAGTTAAGGCTTGTGCGTTGGGCACTTCAATTTGCATCAGCATGCCGTCTGATAAAGATCTCGCGTAAGCGCTTAGAACTCCCATCGTTTTGGGGTCCACATAGCTCATCCGTGTTTCTCCGTTTTGCTCCAGACAAAAATTGAGCGCCATTTCAAATGTGACCACTTGTTCCTGTGTTGTATCGTAGTAAGGGAATTTGCCAGCGACGTTAGTCCCTTTATTGCCAAAGCAATTCGCAAATTTTTGCCCATTCTTAAAAGGTGTTTCCCAGATTTTTTTACCTTGGTCAACCATCTCTTGGAAAGGTGGAAAATCCATGATGCTTTCGTATTGATTAAGCGCATCTTCGCTCAACATCATAGAGCCGTAAATGTATTGCGATATGGGTACGTCAGGGATGTTTCCTGCGAAAGTATCTAAAAAAAGCTGTCGATCTTCTTCCGGATTGCTCCAGGCCTGAGAGGAGGCAATGAAAATTATTAGAGCTGTAAGGTGTTGAAGAAGGCGCATGGAGATAACTCAGGAAATTGTCGCTGTTCCGGACCCTGATTCCCCCATGTTGTCATCCCATGCGATGCTCAACTCATCACCACTGACTGCATTAGGCACCCGGAAATTCAAATAAGGGTTTTTGGACACGGATCGACTCCAGTGAACTTGCATGATCGATTTTCCATTATGGCTAATTTTAACGGTATGAATGAAGTGTTTTGGAATCATTTCTGCCGTATGCTTATTTTTTCGATAGCCCGTTTCCATTGGATGAAAAATCATTATTTTGACATCCGCTATGTTGTCTTTGAGTCTCACTCTGAAGCGTACTGTTTTATCCATTCTTAAGTCTTTCTCTGATTTATTCTTCTCCGCAACCACCGATGGTTACTTTAACTTGTCGAGCAGTTCGGTAGAAGATTCCGTCTGCCAATACGATGACATGTACAAATGCTGTCTCGCCCATTTTGATTCTAGAGGCGACGAAGGGTTCTACGTCAGACGTGAATATATAATCCGAAACTAAGGGTTGAGGATTCTTTTCCGCAAACACAAAAATTCTCTCAGTTTTTGGAATTTTACTGAGAATTTTTATCGGAACGATAGCGCCATTTTCAGCAATTTCCGGTAGTGATAGTTCGATATTTTTGCTCGCATCACGCAGCTCGCCGGGGTTTCTGATGCCAATGCTCCGAATCGAATCGGCGATATCGACTTCGTTATAGGCTGTTTCATCCCAACGAGCGTACCCCTTGACGGGTATCAATAGGGTGCTTATCAGTGCGAGCGCCGAGTTAAGAAATGCTCTTCGTTTTTTTGAAAGATTCATAAGTGCTATAGGGTGTAAAGGTAATCGATGATTGTGTGAATTTGTATCTCAGTTAGAATCTTGTGCGCGCCAAAAGGTGGCATGATCGTATCCGGGTAAGTATCCCGGGCGTCCCAAATTTGCTTGAATAGAGCGTCTCTAGAGGGGAACCGACGTTTCATGTCCATCAGAGGCGGCCCGATATTAGCTAGGGTTACTGCGAGTTTATCGTTGGGCGCGCTGTGACAGGCAAGGCAATTTCCGTAATCATAATTGTGAGCAAGTTCTCGACCGTCGCGAACAGACTCAGGCTCTGCTTTAGAGTGAATGGGCGCTAATAGGCTCGCGAAGCAAAAAAAGAGACCGATCAGTTTATGTTTTAGTACAGCTCGTGCCATTGGTTTTGAGAGCGAAATTAGTAGATAAAAGTTCCTGTTTGATCACTCATTGGCAGTCCACGTGCCAGATTTCCCGCCACTTTTTTCCCTTAGGCCAATATTTTTGATAATCATTCCTCGATCAACCGCCTTACACATGTCGTAGATCGTGAGTAGACCAACTGATAAAGCTGTTAGCGCTTCCATTTCAACGCCAGTCTTCCCCCAGGTCTCTACCCTAGTGGTACAAAGAACTGAGTGAGCACTTTTTTGGATGTTGAAATCTACGGTAACTCGAGTTATGGAAAGAGGGTGACACAAAGGAATTAACTCAGACGTCCGTTTAGAGGCCTGAATCGCAGCGATTCTGGCAATGCCAAGCACGTCGCCTTTTTTAGTTTCTCCCGCTTGAATCAGTCTCAGCGTATCGGGAAGCATGCTGATGATGCCGCTGGCAATAGCCACTCGCTTGGTTTCGTCTTTGTCTCCCACGTCAACCATATGCGCTTGTCCAGTCACATCAAAATGGGTTAAGTCACTCAAGGTAGTATCGTCCTTTAGAAATTCACTTTGGTTGAACTTATTAATGATAAAAGTTATCAAAAATATATCTAACGTTTATGATAGCACTGTGACTCGAATACTTTTATTAATCCTTTTCTGTGCAATGGGGACAGGAAAAAGTGCCCTATCCCAAGATCTTCCTGATTTGGGGGACCCATTTCGTGATGATTTTTCCCTTTTCCAAGAACGCGTTATCGGGGATTCAATCATGGGTAATATACGATCAAGCACTGCGTACGTATCGGACCCAGAGATTGCCGATTACCTCAATCACTTGGGGTATCAATTGGTAGCCAACAGCGATTCCCCCGCTACTGAATTTTATTTTTTTGCGCTTATTAATCAGACACTGAATGCTTTTGCCTTACCCGGCGGGTATGTTGGTGTCCATTCTGGTTTGATTCTAGAGTCGGATAATGAGTCTATGTTAGCTGGTGTCTTGGGGCACGAAGTCGCTCACGTGACCCAAAGACACATCGCACGAATTATAGCTGGACAAGGTAGAGCTCGAATCGGTTCATTGGCAGCGATGGCGGCAGCCATACTGGCGGCCCGATCAGGCGGAGATGTCGCGCAGGCTGCTGTGATGACTTCTGTGGCATTGCCGATGCAGAGTCGATTGAATTTTACGCGCGAGCATGAGCGGGAGGCCGATCGTATTGGGCTGCGAATACTGAAACAATCGGAGTTTGACCCTCATCAGGTCCCATTGTTTTTTAAGCATTTACAACGACAATCAAGACTTTATGAATCAGGGGTTCCTGAGTATCTGCGAACTCATCCGATCAATTCGGAGAGAATTGCAGATATAGAGGCTAGGTTAGCTAAGGTGTCGCCCACTCAAGTTGAAGACAGTATCGCGCTGCTGTTTGTCAAAGCTCGTTTAAGGGTCTACCAAGATGGACCTTTAAGTGCTGTTGAAATATTTAAAGAGCAACTCAATTCGCAAGACAAAAAAGTTAGAGTCGCGGGAATGTATGGGTTAATTTATTCTTTCATATTTGAAAACGAGTTAAATACGCTCACGCTTGATGAGGCGAGGGCAACGGTCGATGCTGCGTTGAGCGTCGAGCCCGGGCACCCAATGCTCTTATCGTTAGAGGCTGATTTCGAGCGATTACTCGGCGATCCCGAGCGTGCTGGCGTGTTGTATGCTGAGGCTTTAGAGCGTTATCCCTCAAGAAAGTCACTTGTGTATGGATACGCAGAGTTTCTTATGTCTTCTGAGAGATTCAAAGATTTAGAAAAATTGATGTCTGATCTTGTTTGGAGTGCTGAGGTGCGTGACCCGAAGTATTATGAATATCGCGCAAAAGCCCACGCTGGTTTGAAACAACAAATGGCCATGCATCTAGATTACTCAGAGGTTCTTGCGATGACGGGAAATTTAGTTGGCGCTATTAATGAGCTCCTTTCGGCGCAAAAGGCAACCGACGGGGATTTTTTTCTGCGTACTTCGGTTGATTCGCGGCTTCGTGAGTTAGAGGAAATTCAAAGAACGTTGGCGAAGTGATGTAGGGCACCATAAGCACGGGCGATGCAAAATTCTAAGGTGAATTAAGGGTATTTGATGTTTTTATTTGTAGATCGAATGATTGAAGAGCTTGATCAGAGTCTCAGGGTATTGACGGGGTCGGTGTCGGCGCATCGTGATTTGAGGTTTCCTGAGTCTGGTTTGGAGCTTAACGATCAGCAAAAAAAACTGTCTGCTAAATTTATGCGAGTAAATCATGCTGGTGAGGTGTGTGCCCAAGCGCTTTACCTGGGGCAAGCTGCGGTTGAGAGAAAGCCAGATATTAAGGTTGCGCTGACTCAATCAGCTCGAGAGGAATTGGATCATCTTGTCTGGACGCAGCAACGAATAGAAGAATTAGGTGGTAGAACGAGTGTGCTTAATCCGTTGTTTTATGTTGGGTCATTCGCCATTGGTGCGCTAGCAGGACTGTTTGGCACGCAAAACAGTCTTGGTTTTTTGCAAGAAACAGAACGTCAAGTTGAGTCACATCTATCTGACCACTTGGATCTGTTGCCTGTCGAGGATACGCGTAGTCGCGCAATTATTTCGCAAATGAAGGAAGAGGAGCGGTGCCATGCGGACCGTGCTCAGCACCTTGGCGCGAATGCGTTACCTAAGCCTGTGAGCGTGTTGATGGGGTTGATGTCTAAAATCATGACAAGAGTAACGTTTATCGTTTAATTCAGTCCTGATTCTAGGTGGAGGGAGTGCAAACTTCATAATCATGAGTAATTTGAGCTGATTTTCCGAGCATGATCGATGCTGAGCAGTACTTTTCCGCAGACAGATTGATCGCGCGTTCGACAATTTTTTTGCTGATATTTTGTCCGAAAATTTTGAAGTGCAGGTGAATCGAGGTGAAGATCTTTGGATCAGTTTCCGCTCGTATTGCCTCAACTTCTAAGGCGAGATCGGTAACGTCTTGCCGTGATTTGCGCAAGATAGACACTACGTCGTAAGCGCTGCATCCGCCGAGGCCCATTAAAAGCATTTCCATGGGGCGTGCCCCATGATTTTGGCCGCCAGATTCTGCTGCGCCATCCATTATTATGGTGTGGCCGCTGCCGCTTTTTGCTTCGAAGGCCACGCCGCTCAACAACTTAATTGCTGTTTTCATTAATAACCCATCATTAGAAAGAACTTTTAGATGTGTAAGTCTACTAAACTTTATTCAGTTTAGAATTGCGGCATACGCATATCAATAAATTATCAATAAAATCATATTGTTACGGTATCATCACTAGATTTAATTTTGCAGTAATGTGTATAATTGCGAGTTATTAATATTGGTAATTGTTTCCTGACTTGTTTGGTTTCGAGGAGGTTTGAGGTTGAGTTCTAAAAATTCAGTGAATGAGCAGCGTCGCATGCTTGTTGTGGCGACCGGCGCGGTTGGTGCGGTTGGTGCCTTGGCTGCGATATCGCCGCTTTTTGTCAGCATGGCTCCAAGTGAGCGGGCCAAGGCTGCGGGTGCTCCTGTTGAGGTTGATTTGTCTAAGTTGGAGCCGGGGATGCTCATTACCGAAGCGTGGCGTGGAAAACCAGTTTGGATTTTGCATCGCACGGATGAGATGCTAAGCAAGCTAGGGGAAACTGCTGAACTCGTATCAGATCCGGACTCCAAGTTGCCGATGCAGCCGGACTATGCAAAAAATGTCGAACGCTCAATCAAACCTCAGTATCTGGTCTTGGTGGGCATTTGTACACACCTAGGTTGCTCGCCAACTCAAAAGCTTGAGGCGGGAGAGGCTTCGGGCCTTGGCGCTGACTGGAGCGGCGGATTCTTCTGCCCCTGTCACGGCTCTAAATTCGACCTTGCCGGGCGCGTTTATAAGGGCGTGCCAGCGCCTGCGAATCTGGAGGTTCCTCCGCACCAATTTTTGTCTGATTCCCGATTGTTAATCGGGGACGATGCAGCTAGGAGTTAATGTGATGCTTAGACCAGTGATGACATGGATTGATGAACGCTTCCCCATGAGCAAGTTGGTGCGGGAACATCTTACCGAATACTATGCACCAAAGAATTTTAATTTTTGGTACCTTTTCGGCGGTTTAGCCATAGTTGTGTTGGCGATACAAATACTCTCCGGCATCTTTCTTACGATGCATTACAAACCGGATGCCGATAAAGCATTTGCATCGGTGGAGTACATCATGAGGGACGTACCTTTGGGGTGGCTAATTCGCTACATACACTCAACTGGAGCGTCCATGTTCTTTGTGGTCATCTACCTGCACATGTTTAGAGCGCTCTTGTACGGCTCATACCGAAAGCCTCGAGAATTGTTGTGGATTTTTGGGATGGTAATTTACCTTTGCCTGATGGCAGAAGCGTTCTTTGGTTATCTTTTGCCTTGGGGGCAAATGTCTTACTGGGGGGCTCAGGTGATCGTCAACTTATTCGGAGCCGTTCCTTTTATTGGGCCTGATCTGGCAATTTGGATCCGGGGCGACTACGTTGTTGGCGATGCGACACTTAACCGTTTCTTTGCGCTACACGTGATCGCGGTACCCCTCGCTTTGCTGGGACTAGTGGTGGCGCACATTATCTCTCTGCATGAGGTGGGCTCCAATAATCCTGATGGTATTGAGATAAAAAAACATAAAGATCCCAAAACAGGTAAGCCTCTGGACGGGATTCCCTTTCATCCCTATTACACGGTGAAAGATATCTTTGGTCTTGTGATTTTCTTGATCATATTTGCATCGATTGTTTTCTTTGCTCCAGAAATGGGTGGGTACTTCTTAGAGCACAACAACTTTATTCCAGCTGATCCAATGGTAACGCCACCGCACATTGCGCCCGTTTGGTATTTCACACCTTTTTACTCGATTCTGAGAGCGGTTCCACCGATGTTTGGTTCTCAATTCCCTGGCGTTTTAGCAATGGGGGGTGCCGTCTTCATTTTGTTCTTGTTACCTTGGTTGGATAAGAGTCCGGTGCGCTCGATCAGGTATAAAGGACCATTATTTAAGACATCGTTGACGATTTTTGTAACGTCATTCTTGTTGCTCGGATATTTAGGGCTGAAGCCTTCTAACATTTGGGGGCAAGTCGGAAGTGCTGATGTGGCTACGTTAGCCGCGCAACTTTGTACGGTGCTCTATTTCCTATTTTTCCTATCTTTACCTATCATTTCTCGACTTGATCGAACAAAGGCGGAGCCGGATCGGGTGACCTCATGAAGAGTACATTAATTTTTTTGAGTTTCTTGTCGTTCGTTGGGTTGGCAAGTGCAGCGGGTGGTGGCTATAGTCTGGATAGAGCCAACATTGACGCATCTGATGCGGAATCGTTACAAAGAGGAGCAAAAATATTTATTGATCGGTGCGTGAGTTGTCACTCGGCCGCTTTTATGCGTTTTAACCGACTTACAGACATAGGTCTCTCGGAGAGACAGATCCAGCAGTATTTTATTACTGACGATACAGTTAAAGTTGGGGATACCATAAAGAGCGCTATTCTTGCGTCAGATGCAAAGACCATGTTTGGTGTGGTGCCACCTGATTTGTCTGTCGTTTCTCGTTCAAGAGGAGCAGATTGGCTTTATACGTATTTGCGAACTTTTTATAAAGACGAAGCAGCAACTACGGGTTGGAATAACTTAGTCTTCCCTAATGTTGCCATGCCAAATGTCTTCTCGCAGGAGCAAGGTGTTTTGCGTGCGGTTCATTCTACGAGTGGACAGAGCGGCTTGACCTTAGAGGTTGAGACGGAGGGCTCATTAACTGCCGATGCGTTCGACGACTTAATGCTGGACCTAACCAATTTTTTAGTATTTATGGGAGAGCCCGCGGCGGAAAAACGTAAGCAAATTGGCAGTTTTGTGATTATCTTCTTGATTCTTTTTGCTTTTATGGCGTGGGCCGTTAAAAGGGAATTTTGGAAGGACATACATTAATGAACAGCGTCAAGGTAAAGGCGTTGATTAAAAAAAGGGGACAATAAACATGATGACGCTCTACTCGGGCACGACTTGCCCTTTTAGCCACCGATGCAGGATTGTTTTATACGAAAAAGGTATGGATTTTCAGATTGTAGACGTTGATTTGTTCGATAAGCCGGAGGATCTGGCCGTGATGAATCCTTACAATCAAACACCGGTTTTGGTAGAAAGGGATCTTGTACTGTATGAATCAAACATCATTAATGAGTACATTGACGACCGCTTTCCACATCCGCAATCTGTCTCTTATACACATCTCCGAGCCCACGAGACCTCTCTACATCT
>CAJXPC010000063.1 GCA_913057845.1 uncultured Pseudomonadota bacterium | reverse complement strand
GATGTAGAGAGGTCTCGTGGGCTCGGAGATGTGTATAAGAGACAGGCCCAGCACATAGTAAAAGAGATGGCTGAAAAGTTGATTGCTAAGGGTATTGACGTTCGTTATGCGATTCATCCAGTGGCGGGTCGAATGCCAGGACATATGAACGTGTTGCTGGCCGAGGCGGAAGTGGATTATGACCAAGTATTTGAAATGGATGATATCAACAGTGACTTTGGTCAGACTGATGTGGTTTTCGTATTGGGAGCGAATGATGTGGTAAATCCCGCAGCCCGAACACCTGGCAGCGCTATTTATGGGATGCCAATTTTAGAAGCTCACAAAGCCCGCAATGTCATTGTGAATAAAAGATCAATGGCGGCCGGTTACGCAGGTCTGGATAATGAATTGTTTTACATGGACAAGACTATGATGGTGTTTGGTGACGCTAAAAAAGTAGTGGAGGATATCGTCAAGGCATTAGATTAGATTTGATTTTTTTCGGCTCGAGGTAAATCGCATATGTTCTACGAAACTAACGTAAATAATCATGGCCTTGAGCATGACCCGTTCAAAGCTCTCGTAGCTCCTCGACCGGTTGGGTGGGTATCCACTCTCTCCAAGAACAACAAAGTTAATCTCGCGCCTTACAGTTATTTTAATGCTGTGAGTGATGCCCCACCGATGGTGATGATTTCCTCTAACCAACGCAAAGATACTTTGACTAACATCGAAGAAACTGGAGAGTTCGTGTGTTCTCTAGCGACTTATCGTTTGCGTGATGCTATGAACATGAGTTCAGCCGTAGTTGATAAAAATGTCAGTGAGTTTGATTTGGCTACCCTTGCATCTGCAGATTCCCAGTTAGTAGCGCCACCGCGGGTGGCTGATAGTCCAGCGGCTCTTGAGTGCAAACTTTGGAAAGTGCTTCCAATTCCCAAAGGGCTTAGCGATGATGGGGCGTCTAAACATAACCTAATCCTGGGTTTTGTCGTGGGGGTGTATATTAATGATGAATATCTATCTGGGGGTTTATTTGATAGCGCAAAGGCGGGATTGATCGCTCGAATGGGCTACATGGATTACTGCCACGTTACCCCAGAGAACACTTTTTCGCTTAATAGGCCTAAAGTGACGGAGAATGGCCGAAGTGCCTCCCTAACGCCGGGGCCATGGGATGGCAAGTACCGTTAGTTTTTTTTGGTACTGATTGTTTCTAAATCCTGTTGCGTATCGATATCTTTAATAATGCCTTCGTCCTCAACAGGAATGAAATGGGTGTCGCTTATGTGGCTTTTGATGATTTGACGCGCTCCTTCGTCTCCTTGGAGCCCCATTAATTCGTCGAGTAGTGTTGAGCGTAAGCCTACTGGATTGCCTGGTTTTTTATGAAAGGTTGGGCGAAACACTAATTTGCGGATCTCTTGGTCTGACGTGGCTTTCGCGATTATTTTTATTGTTTCAGGGTCTATCAATGGCATGTCACCTAAGGCGATAATCCAGCCGTCTGAATTAAGAGTATTTTGAATTCCGGTTAATAGACTGCGAGCCATACCCAAATGTGCATCCTGGCATATGAGGAATGGAATTTTTTCGCTTTCAAAGATGGTTTTTAATATTGCGTCATCATGTCGAATGACGGCAATAGAGTTGTCGTGAGCTTCTTTAAGTGCTCTCCATGAGGCTACGGCTATTGGTAATCCTGATGGTAGTGTAGCAATTAATTTTTGAGAGCCAAATCGACTACTTAAGCCTGCTGCTAGAAGTATTCCGGTAATCATCATTCGGTTTTTCTGGATCTTTAGTGTTGGGATATTTTGACACCAAGTTGTTCCGGCGGTGTATTTTTTAGGAATTCTTTAATGCCTTGCAGGATGGCTAGGGCCAAACGGTCTTGATACTCAGCCGTCTTTAGTTGCTTCTCTTCCTGACTGTTACTTAAGAATGCAGTTTCGACCAAGATTGAACACACATCGATCGATTTCAGTACAGCAAAATTCGCTTTTTCAACTTTCTTTTTATGTAGGTTGTTAACTTTCCCCAGGTGTCGAAGTACACCTGTGCCGAGTTGTTCGCTGAGATACCGTGTGACGTTTTGGGATAAGTCCAATATTGTTTTTTGCGTGTCTTTGTCTCGATTGTCTATGTCTGGATCAAACAAAAGATCCATTTCATTCTCTTTCTCTGCTATGAGCTTGGCGTAACGAGAGCTTGCGACCTCATCTTTACGTGGAAGTATAAATACTGAAGACCCGCTGGCCTTTCGGTTTTCTGCGGCATCGGCATGAATGGAAATGAAAATAGTCGGTTGATATTTCCTAATTTTTTTGATTCGGTCAGAAAGTTTGACGTAGACGTCATTATTACGAGTCAGGACAGCTTGCATATTTTTTTCTTTATCGATGAGTTTTTTTAATCTCCTAGCAATAGACAGGTTAACGCTTTTTTCTGTTGTTCCTTTGCGGCCTACCGCCCCGGGATCTTTGCCGCCATGCCCTGCATCAATGGCAATTACATACTTTTCTTTTTCCCAAATTTTATTTTTGGTTTGAGTAGCTTCAGCTTGATAGAAGTTATCTATAAGGTCTGGTATTTCACTTTGTGAGGCGATTATTTTAATGCCTTTATTATCTCCGCTGATGCGGGTATTCGTACCTCGCGTGAATTGAAAAACGATGCGAACGATGTCGGGTTTGTTTTTTGCGATCACAGCTTTTGTTATAAGCCCTGTCTGTTTGTTGATGGCATCTATGAGTGCAATTAGTTTTTTGTCAATGTCTTTGACCTCCATGTCGAAATAAATCCGATAAGGATTTTGAAGCTGGTCGTGCTTGTAATTGGTTCTTTGTGAGAATGTGATTTCAATCAGGGATTTATTTTTTATGACTTGATAGTTGGTGGACTCGACGTAATTGCCTGACTCGTCTGCCGATAGTGTCGTGCTAATAAGTGTGTTGCATAGCAAGATTGATGCCAGCAGTTGTAATAACGTGTGACGCATCACTGAAGCCCCTCCAAGCACTGTTTCCCAAGTTCGCTCGCTGCTGTTACAGAAATATCTCTGGAATCTGTGTTAAAGATAATCGATATCGTAATGTCAGGGACGCGCAGAACGCTTTCCGCATTCTCTGGCCATTCGACAAGGCATATGTTTGTATTGATAAAGACCTCTCTAAAACCCGCCTCAATGACTTCCATTGGATTTGTGATGCGATAAAAGTCAAAGTGATAGATTGTTGAGGACTCTAAGCTGTAAATTTCCACGAGCGGATATGTTGGACTTTTCACGTGACCCGTATGGCCCAATCCGCTCAAAATTCCTCGACAAAGACAGGTTTTCCCAGCGCCTAAGGTCCCTTTAAGGGCGATAAACACGCCTGGTCTTAGGTTTTTGGCGATTTCTTTACCAAACAATACAGTCTCGTTTTCGCTATAAAGTGTTTGAGTGATCATGTGTCAGTCTTTTACGTATGTTTTCATGGAATTTCTCGTGACTTCTAAAAATCTATTAAGACTTGGTAGTTGGTTCGATTCCTTCCAGGCTAAGTGAATCTCAATTGTGGGCGTGACTTCTTTAATAGCTTTATAGACAACTCCAGTTCTCTGAAGGTTCTGTATCGATTCGGGTATTAGAGAAACTCCCATTTCGGCCGATACTAAGCTGACAATTGTTTGCATCTGGATCGCCTCTTGGGCGATACGAGGCCGAACCTCGAATTTTTCACAAAATCTAATGATGCTGTCATAAAGCCCAGGCGCGTGTTGTCTTGGTGTCATGATAAAGGGGGAAGCTGCTAATGATTTAATCGAGATGGCGTTTTTCGTTTTTGCCTGAGGATGATTGGCTGGTAGTACAGCAATCAGTCTTTCTTTAGCAATTAGGAATGATGCGATCCCTTCGGTGTTTACCGGGGATAAAAGAAACCCAATATCGATTACACCGCTGGCCAGATCTGCAAGTTGAGTATCGGTGGTGGCCTCTCGTAAGCCTAGAGATACAGATGGGTATTTTTTTTGAAATTCACGAAGAACATGGGGGAGCACATTGTAGTCGGCGACACTTATAAAGCCTATTGTTAAGTTACCGCTTTCTCCTCGACCGGCTTGCTGTGCTGAGGTTTTAGCTCGATTGACGCGAGAGATTATATCTTTGGCTTCGTCAAGGAAGGCGCTCCCTGCTTGAGTGAGTGATACGCTCCTTTTGGTTCGATAGAGAAGCTCTACGCCAACCTCTCGTTCCAGATCGCGGATTTGCATCGACAGCGGAGGTTGAGATATGTTTAATTTGGATGCCGCACGCCCAAAGTGTAGTTCGCTAGCTACTGTAACAAAATATCTAAGATGTCTGAGCTCCATTAATACATATTATATATTAAAAGTACATGTTTAATATATTAGACCATTCTATCGGGAGGATGGACAATTGGTAAATTATTTGCAACTTCGAGAGATTTTAAAAATAATAAGAGTACCCTTCAGGTGACAAAGCGTGTGGTTGATGAAAGTACTTTAAGTACCTGAATTTCATTACACTTAGGTTCTTGATGGGTATTAATCTTAAATATGTAGGGGAGCATAAAAATGGCTGATAATTGGCGTAGTAAATTGATCACTGGTGGCGATGTTAGAGCCCCCAATCGCGCAATGTTGAGAGCGGTGGATTTCGGGGATGATGATTTCCAAAAACCAATTGTTGGCGTTGCGAATGGACACTCAAACATGAATCCGTGTAATGCGGGCATCCAGCCTTTAGTTGATCGGGCGATGGATGCGATTCGCGAGGCTGGTGGTATGCCGCAAGTCTTCGGTGTCCCGACTGTCACTGATGGTATTGGAATGGGAACTGACGGTATGAAATATTCTTTGGTGTCTCGAGAAGTTATCGCAGATGCCATTGAGACTTCAGTCAATGGGCAAATGATGGATGGCGTTTTGGTCGTTGGGGCCTGTGATAAAAATATGCCCGGCGGCATGATGGCAATCGCAAGAATGAATGTACCCGCTATTTATGTGTATGGAGGGACCATCAAGCCGGGTAATTGGAAGGGCGAGGATTTAACCATTGCAAGTGCTTATGAAGCGGTGGGCTCTTACAGTGCTGGGAAAATATCCAAAGAAGATTTCGTCGGTATAGAAAAAAATGCATGTCCTACGTTTGGAGCTTGTGGCGGCATGTTTACCGCAAACACCATGTCGTCTTCCTTCGAGGCTCTGGGCATGAGTTTGATGGGCTCCTCAGTTATGGCTGCAGTTGATCCTGAAAAGGCAGATTCAGCTGGAGAATCTGGTCGAGTGCTGGCTAATGCGATTAAAAACAATATTCGCCCAAGGGACATCATTACGAAAAAATCGATTGAAAACGTCGTGTCCTTGATTATGGCGACGGGTGGTTCCACAAACGCTGTTCTACATTATTTAGCGATCGCGTCTGCTGCCGATGTTGATTGGACTATCGACGATTTTGAGCGTATTCGTCAGAAAACCCCTGTTTTTTGTGATCTCAAGCCATCCGGAAAGTATGTTGGTGTCGATCTGCATAAAGCGGGTGGTGTGCCTCAGGTACTGAAAATGCTTCTGGTAAATGGACTGCTCCATGGAGACTGTATGACAATCACGGGTCGAACCATCGCGGAGGAATTGGAGCATGTTCCAAGTGAGCCGTCTTCTGATCAGGATGTGATAAGACCATTTGATAAGCCGTTATACAAGCAGGGTCATTTGGCTGTCCTCAAGGGTAATCTTGCTACGGAGGGGTGTGTTGCGAAAATCACAGGTCTCAAGAATCCTGTGATCACAGGCCCTGCTCGAGTCTTTGATTCCGAGAAGGAGACTATGGCAGCTATTATGGGTGGCAAGATTAAAGCTGGCGATGTGGTAGTCATTCGCTATGAAGGTCCAAAAGGGGGACCAGGGATGCAAGAGATGCTCGCGCCAACTTCAGCATTAATTGGTGCGGGATTGGGTGAGTCCGTTGGGCTTTTGACGGATGGGCGTTTCTCAGGAGCCACCTGGGGGATGGTAGTCGGTCATGTCGCGCCTGAAGCGTTTGTAGGTGGGACCATAGCCTTAGTCGAAGAGGGTGATGAGATAACTATCGATGCGCGTAAATTGGTGATTGAGGTTAATGTTTCTGACGAAGAGTTAGCGAAGCGTAGGGCTAATTGGAAACAGCCTGAGCCACGATTTAAGCGTGGATTGCTAGCGAAATATGCTTACTTAGTGTCGACTGCATCAAAGGGTGCTGTTACTGATAACTTTGATCAGTAACTATTAATTGGCGTAAAAAAACCACCTCTTTGTAGGTGGTTTTTTTACGCCAATATGTCTGGAATCTGTATCTTTTGAAGTTGGGTGATCTGGTCTTTTAGTAGCAGTTTACGTTTCTTTAGCCTGCGTATTTTTAATTCGTTGGAGGAGGCAGATGCGTTAAGTGCCGAGACCACCTCATCGAGATCGCGATGTTCTTCGGTAAGCGCAGCGATGCGATTTTTTATTACTGAAGATGAGTTGAATATGTCTGCCATGTGGGCTTAGGAATCAGTAGCGTTTGTAGATCTCAATTGCTTTTAAAATCGATTTTTCGCGTTTAATAATAGGCATCATTTTTGATTCTTTTTGGTCGTATTCAGCGAGTAGCTTGAGGACCGCTTCTGCTGCGTCGTGCGGGATAACAACTACACCGTCAGGGTCGCCCACAATAAAATCATCTGGATTTACCAGTACTCCTCCGCACATCACTGCAATTTGTTTCGCAACAGGGATCATGCGTCCAACCGAGGTGGCGGGACTCACTCGTCTCGTAAAGACTGGAAATTGGATAGCTCTAATGGCGGTAATATCCCTCGCGGCGCCATCAATGACGATACCTTCTAGTTCCCGAATTTGTGCGGTCGTTGCCATTAAGTTTCCAATTGCGGCAACGTTCAGCCCGTCTTCCATGACGTAGACTAATATGCTCCCGGGCTCCGCTGTGTCTAGAATTTGCAAATGATAAGGCGGATACTCGCGATTATCCGTTTTGAGGCCGCGCGTCATGAGAGCGGTGACTGCCTTACCCACGATCTTGACATCAAATAGAGGTTTCATATCCGCACTCATCCAGCCACGATGTCCTGTAACGGTTTCGACTGCGTCTGCGATGTTGCCGGTGCTGTTTTCTGGGCTTCTCAGTTGAGCAATGATTTCTTTATCCGTGAGGGCAAGCGTCGGTGTGGCGTGTATTAGTAAACAGCTCAAAACTATTGATAAAACGCGACCTAGAGTCAAGTCATTACTCCCTAAAAGTGTTTAATTCAAAGTCTCTCGTAGAGGTGTCAAGGATACAGAAAAATTGCTCATCCTGTTCGGCTTGATATTTAGGCAAAAAAAGCCCCCCAGGGGGAGGGGGGCTGAGGGAATTACTCTTTAGGGAGGAGGTAATTAAAGAGAACTCAAGCTAGGGCACGTAAAACATTGCTCGCTAACCATGAGATAGATCATATTTATATTCTTAAAGATTAACAATACCAGTAAATTGAATATGATATATTCCAAAATATAACTGAGTAATTTTTATCCGGATTCTGTTAAGCTCAAATCGCCCCTTGATTTAATAATATTGCAGCACAAAAAAAAAGCCCTCAGTTTTGAGGGCTTCTAAAAACTTCTTTCTCTAGGAGGAGATTAAAAAGAAGAGTTACAAATGTATTCTATTTGTTGCGATGCGTCAATATAATTTCATATATAATATATTCTTTTATATTGACATATATATATAAATAAGCAATATTTATTCTTAATTATAGATATATATGGTGAATTGTGGATAGATTTAAGTTAATGAATCTCTTTGTTCGTATTGTGGAGACGGGAAGTTTCTCTGCTGTTGCGAGGGAGTTAGAAATGCTCCAGCCGTCTGTCAGTAAGCATATGAATATGCTTGAACAAAGTCTCGGTGTTCGCCTACTCAATCGAACAACGCGTAAAATTTCACTGACTGAGGCTGGTAAAGAGTATTTTGAGCGTTGCCAGCGGATTATAGATGATGTCAATGAGCTTGAAACTGAGGTTTTGGGCTTAGTAAATAAACCGACCGGCACGCTTCGGATCACTAGTCCTGTTGCGTTCGGACAAATCTATATGTTGCCGCTCTTACTGGCATTTCGGAATCAAGTTGCTGAATTTGGTGTCGACCTCTCCTTCGATGATCGTTACGCCGATTTGGTTCAGGAGGGCTTTGATGCTGTCTCTTATACACATCTGACGCTGCCGACGAATAGAGAGGTGTAGA
>CAJXPC010000062.1 GCA_913057845.1 uncultured Pseudomonadota bacterium | reverse complement strand
ATACGAGATGTAGAGAGGTCTCGTGGGCTCGGAGATGTGTATAAGAGACAGAGTCGGTTGAGTAATATCACCACCTATTTGCAAGCTCTTAACATTCCCCAACGCCGCATTAATGATCAGGAAAAAACTCTAGCTGGGGAGACGTTATTTAGCCAGGTCGGGTGCGCCGGATGTCATGTGCCAACTTTAAAAACTGGAAGCAAAAGTCCCATTAAAGCACTCAGGAATATGTCGTTTCATCCTTACACAGACTTATTGATCCATGACATGGGTGAAAAACTCGCTGATCATCGACCGGAAGGTTCAGCTGACGGTCAAGAATGGCGAACGCCACCTCTGTGGGGTATTGGTTTGCTGAGCGCAATTTCAGGTCATTTGGGCTTACTGCACGACGGACGTGCACAATCCGTTGAAGAAGCCATTCTGTGGCATGGTGGTGAGGCGGAAAAGACTCGTAAACGATTCACCAACTTGACTAAATCTGAGCGAGAGAGTGTTATTGAATTTATTAACTCGTTATGAAACTCTCAGATAATCGTGCGCTATTCCACGCTGGTGCGCATCTGCAGGTTTATACTATTTCAGTTACCAGCGCATAAGCCTTCTAAGGTGTAGGTAAGGGCGTCCTAACCATTGTAGTCGGCTGTATGTGTCAGACTGACTGAGGGTGTTGCTGGCGGCAACCTCAAACGCTCAGAGCCTTTCTCAAGTAAGGGTCGATATCGCCTTGCTTCAACAACCACGCTTTGTAGTCACTCGGCACATCTGCTAGCAATGAGCCTTTGTGTTTTCCAAATGGCATCGTGGTTGGTATTCTAGCCTTCTCAGACTCGGCGTATAAAGCTTCCACAGCGTTTATCCCTAGTTGCTGGCAAATGTGATTTAGGATTGCTGCGCAGATACCCACATCAATGAGTGCCGAATGGGCATTTCGTAACTGCTCACGTGCTGTGTTGCGCTCTAAGTAATAAAGGAGAGCGCTCTGACTGTGGCTGTCTAAATTAGGCCAAAGCTTTCTGGCCAGAGATAATGTGCAAACGCGTTTGACCTCAGGTTTGCCAATTACTCCCCAGTCGAAGTCCACGTTATGGCCAATGATGTAGTCCACATGCTCGGGCAGAGTGAAGCTTGCCGCTAATGGGCAATCAACCAATTCTTCGTCCATGATGTGATGGGTAGCTAAGGCCCCCAAGGAAATGGGCTTTTCAGGGTTGTAACGCTGCACAAAAGGATTAGTAAAAGTAAAGGGTGCAAAGCTTTCAAGCTCAACCCAAGCAGCTTCTATCAATATGGGTTCTTTTATGCCTGTAGCTTCGGTGTCAAAAATAATGGTGTTGTTCATACGATCATATTTTAGAAGAGTAAATTAATATTGTAGCGCTATATCTTTACGCGACTGCGCGAAAACTCTGTTTTTTATCTGTTGGAATAATGAGCCAGGAAACACTCAAGTGTGAGCGCTTTACCGATTTGATTAACCTTCTATAACTCTATCCTAAAAATCGTGCATTATTTTCCGCAGGATCGCATCTCCACTCTTATATTTTTGAGGTTTATTGCGCAAAGATTCAGTTTTTTATCACTCATTTTCAATTTAGCGCGTAAATCATCAACGTCAAACCTCAGCTCAGCATTATTTATTTCCAAACGCTGTATTTGTTCCATTAAGTCGGAAATATTTTTATTTTTACAGGTAACTGTTGCGTCCTCGCAACCTGCGTGAGAGACAGTACTGACTGATAAAAAAACCCCTATCAAAGTGCCTCTTAGTACTTTGTGAAACAGTCGTTTGTATTCATGCTGGTTAGTCATCTTTACTCCCTAGTTAATCACAAAAATAGCCTGTCATAAATTTCACATACTCATTCCATTCTGAATAGGCCCATCTTTGCCTGTTCGTCTTGATGCTTTCCGTCTTAATCAGGTCAACAGCCTCTGATTTGGCATAATAATCATATGAAATTTCTCGTATCCGCAACTGATGACAATCAATTTCAAAATGTGTGACAAAAGATTTAATCCCGTCATGAACCTGTGATAATTCACGCAACTCATCAATGAGAAATCGCTCCTTAGGTTCTACGATTTGATGCAATTTCCACAGAATTTCATCGCCATTTTCCAAGACCAATACAGGGGACCAGTCTTCGGCGCGGACGTAAGGAGGCGCGGTTAGGTATGTGACAGACACGACGAGGACAATGAGGCATCTGATCATCTTGACTAAATGTTTTTTTAAAGATGAAACTAACTGATCTGAGATCATTGGTGCTTTGAATGATCTAGCCAATTAGAAATCCCGTGTCCTATCACAACCATCCGAGCGACTTGTCTGGGGCTGTGTACGTAATTATGAATAGTCTCGAGTACTTTGGGGGGGAGTGCAATCTCTGTTGGTTTAAAAGAGCATGCCATTTGAGCACCCATCTCCACAGCCAATGTCGTACTCTTTAAGCTCATTGAATGAATTTTTTCCGATTTTTGCTGAGGCAAAAAACCTTCATGAACGGCTGATAAGAAAGTTGGCCAATGGGCGAGATGGCGCCATAGAGTCGCGATGTGATCCTGATAAAACGTTTGGTCTGCGGAAGAGCTGGTACCTAATGAGTTTGCTTGTTGCACAAGCGCCCACGTTTGGTCATCGATCTCATCTCGCGAGAGTAATGGTTTTAACGGTGACAATGAGTGGTGCGCGCTTGCCGGCTTGGCTGATAAGGGGACACCTTCCGTGAGGGGACTCACGAAAGCTGCAAGCGCTATTAAATTAAGTCCATTAGATCGGTTATAGGCATTCACAATGGCTTTAATATTGTGCAGGTCCTGCACATCCAGGTCCAGACCTGAAGTGGGATGATCAAGACTCAAGTTTGGTCTCGATAACGCTGTTTTCCGGAAAAGCTCAGGCAGGAGAGTATCGGGTAAACGGCTGAGATAAATTGGTTTTACTGCATTCCAGGTCTCCTCAAGACAATTGTCCCAGGATGCTAGGGCCCGCCAGATGGAGGTGACGATAGGAATATTCATTGTCTGACGAATGTCCCTAAAGACATCAGCCGTTATGCCTGTGGCCGTTGCCTCGTCCGTTACGGTAACCGGGTCATAATTGAAATCTAATGCCATGTGCCTCCTGATAAATTTGCCTGAGTTTATTTGAAGACTTCTTATCGTCGCTGTTATTATTCCACTGGTCAAGGTTCAATATTAGGGGGGAAGGTATCTATGTACAGTGTTACAGATCCTACGGGCGCGAGATTCGCGTTGACTCTATGTGCACCAATCATTAAGCGCAATGACTGATCACGATTTGCCAATTCTGTGGACCTTTCGTCGTTGTCCCTACGCGATGCGTGCGCGATTAGCGATCAAGCGCAGCGGTATCTCCGTATATCTCAGGGAAATCCTACTGAAGGATAAACCTGCTGAGTTTGTCCAAGATAGTGAGAAAGCAACAGTCCCAGTGCTCAAACTGCCTGACGGTAAAATCCTTGAGGAGAGCGTGGAAATCATGCGTTGGGCGCTCAAACAGAATGATCCTGATGATTGGTGTCAGGTGCTGGATGCTGAAGCTGAATACTCAAATGTATTTTTAACCGAGTTGGATGGTGTTTTTAAGGATGCTTTGGATCGGTACAAGTACGCGAGTCGCTATGGTTTGAATGGTGATGAGGTTTTGGGGTATCGCTCGATTGGATTCGCGTTTCTTCAACGCGTCAATGAGCGGTTAGACAAACATCCATTTGTATCAGGGCAGATGCAAGGTTTTCTCGATATTGCGAGTCTTCCTTTCGTGCGTCAATTTCGTATTGCAGATCCAATCTGGTTTGATAATCAAAATTGGGACCCACTGCATGAATGGCTCCAACAGTTTCTTGAATCAAAACAATTTGCGGTCATTATGCAAAAGTTTAAACCTTGGGATTCACAGAAAGGTAAAGGCATCTCTTTTTGAGCGCACTAGAGCATTATCTTAAGGCCTCTTCAGGTTAATTCGCTTGCAGGTTTCCATTCTGGGAGGGGAGTTCCACCTGTGTAATGATTCTCGGCTGGATTTTCTCTGAACAGAACATAAATATCATTTTCCTTGATGTTTAATTCCTCTAACAATATACGAGAGATTTCGTCAACAAGTGCTTTTTTTCGTTCAGGACTCCGGCCAGGCCTTAAGTCAACGTCGACAACCGGCAGTCCGTCGCCAACAACTCCGAACGCTTCAGAGATAGACACATAATCGTACTTAGTTTCCTTAGGTGCGAGTGTGCGTAATACTGCTTCTTTGATATTTGTACGAATATTATGTTTTTTTGCTGGAGATGTTCCCTCTGGGACCACAACTCGAATGAGTGGCATATCGTTCCTTAGTGCTGTTATCGACGTAATATTGATTTAATAATTCTAATCACAGCCGGCATCAGACGCATTAGAATCCGTGGTAAAAACTTTCTAAGTAAAAATGCAAAAATTCTCATGATCTTTCATTTCCCGAGTGAGGTTTTACCATATACAGTTAAAACTGTATTAAGGCGCGGTTGAGACTGGAGGCTTTCTGGTTACGCCCGATGTGCTGGTTAAAAGTTCTCAGACCAAGGCCTAAGATCAAGCTCGAGCGTCCAGGCACTTCTGTGCTGGTGGTGCAACATCCAGTAAGCCTCAGCAATGGCCTCAATATTGAGCATCCCATCCTCCCCACGCTCAGCCTTAAGTTGAGGCGCACGTCGATTGAGTCGTTCGCCATTGATTCCGCCATCAATGATGACATGTCCAACGTGTATGTTCTTTGGGCCAAATTCTCTCGATAAACTTTGTGCTAAATTTCTAACACCACCTTTTGCAGCAGAGAATGGTGAAAATTTTGCTTTCCCACGTAAGCTGCCTGACGCTCCGGTTAAAATTAAGGTGCCTCTTGATCTCTCAAGAAAATGGGGTAGGACAGCCTGAGCGAGGAGAAATGAGCCTAAGGTATGCTCACGCCAATGCGTCGTAAACGATTCCTCTGTGACCTTCAAAAAAGGAGCAGGGTTGTTACCGCCCGCATTGTGAACGGCAACTTCGATCGGAGTGTGTGCCTCGGCTTTATTGACGAGTTTCCTAACCGAGTCAGCATCGGTCACATCTGTGATGATCATGCTGGCTGTTGCGCCATTAGCCATTAGTTCATCCAGAGTTTGTTGAAGCTTTTGTTCGCTTCGTCCAGCAATCACAACAGGGTGGCCTCCTTGCGAAAACTTTCTGGCAATTGCGGCACCTAATCCGTCTGAGGAGCCAACTCCAGAGACCAGTACTGTTCCTTTTTTATCTGTTAAATTCTGCATGGTAGTCATGGGCTCAATCAGTGTCGTCGTTACTGTGATTGCCTAAGTAAAATAAAGGCACGAATGTTTCTAGCGGTAACCATCAAAGCCTATACAGTAATGCTATCAAGCGACTGACTCTATAGGTTCATATTGTTCATGCGAGACACACTGAATATATCGTAAAACTATATCTGTGTTTTAAATTCAGGGAACTAACTGTTACGATTCATAACGACTATCAGATAGATATTGGAACAATCATGACTAAAGCAACTAATGTCATTGCTCTTGAAACGTTGTCTTGCAGTGCTGGGTGGCGTAATTATTACTTCGTGAAGTTGACCACCGACGAGGGCGTCGTTGGTTGGAGTGAGTTTGATGAGGGATTTGGCTCACCTGGGGTTGGAGCGGTGATTGAACAATTAGCACCGCGGGTGATGGGACAATCCGTCATGCAGCATGAACGGATTCGCGAAGATCTTTTCTGCACAACGCGGCCAGGAGCGGGAGGGGTTGTTGGACAAGCACTCGGTGCTATTGAGAATGCATTGCTTGATGCCAAGGCTAAGACTCTAGGTCTGCCGTGTTATGAACTATTGGGCGGGAAAATTCGTGATCGATTGCGTGTGTACTGGTCTCACTTTGTCAGTTGGCGAGCCGGTCGGATACCGCACTACCTGCCGAGCATTACTGATAAGGAAGGCGTTAGAGAGATCTCTCGTGAAGCGACGCAAAGAGGCTTTACTGCGGTAAAAACTAATATATGGCGCTATGAGGATAATCAAATAAAAGGTTGGGCGCCAGGATTTGGTAGTCCGTTTGCGCCAGAACTCAACATCGATCGAAAAATACTTAAAGGCATTCGGGAACACCTTGAGACGATACGTGAAGAGGCGGGCGCCGATATTGATATCTTATTGGATCTAAACTTCAATGCAAAAACTGAGGGTTACCTGAAGATTTTGCGTGAAATTGAAGATTTGGATATATTTTGGATCGAACTCGACACACGTGATCCGGACGCGCTCGCATATATTCGATCACGCAGTCCTCACCCGATCGCCTCCTGTGAGACACTCATCGGAGTACAGCAATTTTTACCATTTTTGCGTCGACAAGCCTTAGATGTCGCCATCGTTGATACTCCTTGGAACGGCGTGTGGCAATCCATGAAAATCGCTGCAGTTGCTGATGCACATGAGGTCAACGTCGCATGCCACAATTTCTACGGACATTTATGCACGATGATGAATGCTCACTTTTGTGCGGCCGTGCCCAACCTCAGAATCATGGAGGTCGATATAGACCGTATTGCGTGGGATCATGAACTATTCACGCATACCCCAGAATACGAAGACGGCCACCTCATTATTCCTGATCGACCTGGATGGGGTACCGATCCGTTGGAGGAGGCTATACGTGCCTACCCACCAATTAAAGCGCACGGACTCATGGGTCGTGGACGAACACAAAGTCAAACCTAGGTTTGACTGGGAAATTCATGAATAACGCTACTCAAAAAACCTATTACGGGTTATTTTTTTCTATATAAGTTCTAAGGAGGGGAAATGATATTTATTAGGAGAGTATTAGTCACTTCAATTGTGGCGATGAGTTTATTTTTATCAGGTTGCAACCAATCTCAGGAGACCATAAAAATTGGCTGGATTGATCCTCTTTCGGGCCCCTTTGCGAATGTTGGTGAGAATGGTCTCAGATCGCTTGAGTTATTTGTGGAGCAAATCAATGAGCGTGGTGGCGTTCTAGGCGGAACAAAATTTGAGGTTATCGGACTGGATGGAAAAGCAAACCCCCAGGATTCATTAATCGCTTTTCGAAAATTAGCTGATCAAAATGTGAAATTTATATTTCAAGGGAATTCCTCTGCTGTAGCGGGAGCCCTTACAGATGCAGTAGCTAAGCATAACCAACGTAATCCCGATTCGGCCATGATTTTTATGAATTATGCTGCAGTGGACCCAGCGTTAACGAATGATCGATGTAATTTCTGGCACTTTAGGTTCGATGCGGATATTGATATGAAAATGTTAGCGCTAAGTGGCGCGATCGCAGCCGATCCATCGATTGAGAAGGTTTACCTAATCAATCAAGATTATTCCTTTGGGCACGCTGTATCTAAGGCTGCCAAAAATATGTTAGCTGAAAAACGTCCAGACGTTGAGATTGTAGGGGACGATCTGCATCCATTGGGTAAAGTAAAGGATTTTGCGCCTTATATCGCTAAAATTCGAGCGGCCGGAGCTGATTCTGTTATTACCGCTAATTGGGGCGCTGACTTAGCTCTTTTGGTCAAGGCGGCAAAAGACTCGGGAGTAGACGTTGATTTCTATACGTATTATGCGGGTCTTGCTGGCGGCCCTACTGCAATCGGCGAGGCCGGCATAGATCGGGTTAAGCAGGTAGGTCAGTGGCACGTTAATGTGGGCGGCGAAAAATCAGATGCAGTAGTGGAGTCCTACCGAAGTAGGTATCCAGAGCATAATGATGATCTGTTCTTCATAACACTGAAGTATGGTTTGGAGCTATTGGCGCAATCAATCGATAAGGCCGGCTCAACCGATGCCTTAAGTGTTGCGAGAGAGCTAGAGCAAGGACGATACGAAGCGGTGACAGGTGAGGTCTGGATCAGGCCGGATAATCATCAATTAATGCAGTCCTTGTATGTTTCCACCTTTAAAAAGATGGGCGAAGATGGAGTGAAATATGAAGTAGAGTTAACTGGAACAGGACCTAAAACAGATTTTGTTGTTGCGGCTGAAGATACTACTTTACCAACAACTTGTAACATGGTCAGACCGTAGCTGTAGTATTTTCTTTAACCTAAAGCTGAGCCATTCCGGCTCCGCTTGATTCACCTCATTGCGTTGCCGACGCGAGCGGGCTTGTCGGCTCAAACATTACTCGGGCTGCCTTTATGCAGAATTAAGGCCTGTCTCTTATACACATCTCCGAGC
>CAJXPC010000061.1 GCA_913057845.1 uncultured Pseudomonadota bacterium | reverse complement strand
TCTACACCTCTCTATTCGTCGGCAGCGTCAGATGTGTATAAGAGACAGGATATCGTTGTCGTGTGTTTTGGCGAGAAATACAAACAATGGAATGCCGCATTCGATGCGGGATATGCGGCCGCTCTTGGCAAATCGTTAATCATTTTGCATCAAGCCGAACATCAACACGCCTTAAAAGAAATCGATGCGGCAGCGCTGGCAGTCACGAACAGCCCTGAGCAAATCGTTCAAATACTGACTTATATAATTGATGGGACGTTGCCCTAAAACAAACGCGTTCAATCATTAATTTTTAATTAGGAGCACCAATGAAAACTCGTCAACTCGGCATGCATGGGCCACAGGTCTCCGCCATTGGTGTGGGAGCCTTATCATTTTCTGACTTTTACGGATTGGCGAAAGATGAGGGTTCACATAAAATTTTGAGCTCGGCACTCGACCTTGACATCAACCATATTGACACATCCAACGTTTACGGAAATGGCAGATCAGAAACAGTCATTGGTTCCTTTCTTGGGAAACAAGGAAAGATAAAAGATCAACTATTCACAATCGCCTCTAAAGTCGGCATTTGTCGCAACTTGGAAACCGGTCAACGCTACTTTGATAATAGTGACGCCCACATCCGAGATCAACTAGACAAGTCCCTTGCTAGATTAGGCGTTGACACGTTAGATTTATATTACATACACCGCCGCGATGAAACGATACCCATTGAAGAGGTCGCAGGAACGATGAGCCAACTTGTGCAAGAGGGGAAAATTAAATCGTATGGGTTCTCGGAGATCGCCCCATCATCTTTAAAGCTTGCCCACTCAGTAAGTCATGTTGCAGCCGTACAATCAGAGTATTCCCTCTCAACCCGAAACACAGAATTAGGCTTAACGCAAACGACCAAAGCCATGGGAACAGCACTCGTTGCTTTTTCCCCAGTGGGACGCTCACTACTCACAGACAGTCCTCATACAGAGGAGCGCATCTCGGAGATGGATTTTCTAAAAGAAAATCCTCGGTTCATTGAGCCCAACTTAAGTAGAAACATAGAAGCAAGCAATGCCTTCAGAAAACTCGCAAGCGAATTCAGCATCAGCGCATCAGGTCTCGCGATTGCATGGTTGTTGCATCAAGGCGAAAATATTATTCCAATACCAGGAACACGATCCGTAGACCACCTAAAAGAACTAGCAGAAGGAGCACAACGCGACCTGTCTAAAGGCGAGCTCCGATTGATTGAGGACGTGCTCCCCGTAGGATGGGCACATGGCAATCGCTACTCAGTAGGTCAAACTGTTGCAGTGGAACAATACTGCTAATACCCATAGGTAAATTTGATATGTCACCCAATTACCCTGGACCCATAGTCTCTGCACAATGGCTCACAGAACATTTGCATGATGCGAACCTGTGCATTGTCGACGCCACGGTGCACCTACCGGACACTGGACGCGATGCAAAGGCTGAGTTTTTAGAAGAGCATATTCCTAACTCCATCTTTTTTGATCTAAGTGACATTGCTGACCCGGAAAACCCCCTCCCAAGAAAAGTTCCAAACAAACAAGTATTTTGTACAAAGGTCGGGGATCTCGGTATCAACAACAATACACACGTTGTCGCGTATGACACTCCAGGACTTTATAGTGCAGCGCGTGTGTGGTGGCTATTCAGACTCTACGGTTACGATAACGTCTCGATCCTGGACGGCGGACTGACACACTGGAGGCAGTATGGTGGGGAGATCACCACACAACTGTCACCGCGCAAACCGCGAATCTTTAAAGCTGAGATTACACGAGACCTGTTAGCGCTTAAAGATGATGTTTTAAAAGCCTCCTCATTGGGTAAGGAGATACTCGATGCAAGGACACCTGGTCGATTCTCAGGTCAGGAACCCGATCGTTACCCAGGTGCTCGGCCAGGGCATATCCCAAGCAGTCATAACCTATATTGGGCTCACCTCCTTCATCCAGAAACACGTGAACTCCTGCCTAAGGAAAAACTAATGCAGCGGTTCAGTGAATCAGGAATAAATATTGACAATCCACTCATACTGACCTGTGGATCCGGAGTAACCGCCTGCATCCTAGCAATCGCACTTGATCAAATTGGGAGACACGAGTGGAGAATATACGACGGATCATGGGATGAATGGGGTCGCGATCATGACTTGCCCGTTGAGTCGAATGCCTAAAATCATCGACGCCATCTAAAAACTTACTGGACTTTAGGACGACACAATATGCCTTACTCACAAATCACTACACTTGGGTTCATTGGACTTGGTTCAATGGGATCACCTATAGCTCAAAACATCATCAAAAGTGGATTACAAACATATATTTTTGATATTGATTCATCTCGGTGCGCGGCACTTATTGGCGACAATGTACACACCTGCTCATCACCAATTCACGTGGCGAACAAAGCCGATATTGTCTTCACCTGCCTGCCTTCACTGGATGCGGCTCGCTCTGTAGTTCTCGACCCCACCAACGGCGTTATAAATGGATCTCAAATAAAGAGCCTTGTCAGTCTAGGGACCACGGGTAGCGCCTATGCGAAAGACACCGCATCTCAATTACAAGCACATACCATTGCATTTTTAGATTCACCTATTTCGGGAGGACCAGCTGGTGCCAAGGATGCAACGCTCGCCGTAATGTGCTCAGGGGATACCGTTGCCTACGAATTTTTATGCGTACACGTATTCCCGCATATGAGCGCCAAACAATTCTACGTCGGTGATGAGCCCGGAATGGCCCAGATAATGAAATTGGTTAACAACATAAATCTATTTATACACTTAGCTGGGACACTCGAATCGCTAACACTTGGGGAAAAAGCAGGACTTGATCCCTCGCAGATGATCGATGTCATCAATGCCTCGTCTGGACTAAGCCGATCAAGCCAGGTGTTTATTCCTAATAACGTTTTGAGTGGCGCATTTAACTTTGGTGCCAGCAATGCCATATTAAAGAAAGACCTAGAATTGTGGGCCGAAGAAGTGAAAATGTATGAGACATCTGATCAGGTTGGCAAAGCTACGCAATCGGTCTTCGATGAAGCAATACAAGAACATGGCGTAGAGGCAGATCTCACCACGATATACAAGACCCTCAGACGCGCAGCATCACTTAAATAAATCAGTCAAAATCATAGCTCTCGACAAATCTGAGATGCTCTCTCGACTCAAATCTTTAACATCAATAGTCGACAAAAAACTCACCTCTACGATGAGTGCAGACTCAATCACAACTTGATCTAACGAGCACAGTAACGTCATATCCCCAACGTAAGCAGGACATCCAGTTTGCACACGATTTTTATCAAGATAACGTATCGAAACAGGCGTGACCTTCGCTCCGACATTTACCACCGGCTGAAAAATTGACGCGTGGAATAAGCCAACCTGATCACCAAGAGTCGTTGTCCCTTCAGGAAAGACACAGACAGAATTTCCGTCTCTGAGGGAACAATCAATCTTTTGATTGACCTCCATTAGCGCGCGACGACTCGCTCGCGCAATGAATATCGTCCCGACAAAACGAGCCAGCAGTCCAATCACGGGCCACTGACGAACCTCTGACTTCGATAAAAAACAAGTGGGCATACAAGCTGATATGACTGGGATATCCAACCATGAAATATGATTCGCCACCAAAAAATGACCTTCCAATTCTTTATCGATACCTTTTGTTTCAAGTTTGAGATTAAGAATAAATAGCAAACATCGAAACCAATATTTGGCGATGAATCTATTAATTCGGACATTATAAAAAAAAAATAATAAGACTGATATCAGTAGTCCTGAAATCAGAAACACAATCAAGGCTGGATACTTAACGACCCTGCGCAAATGCTGCCGCATATTCATGACTAAAGACATGTCAGCTAGGCTTACTCATTAGCAGCACCTAACGATAATTCAAAATACGTATTTAATACTGAGGAATCAGGCATCGCAACGATCGGTCACCCCGACGTTATAATCCAAGCCTTTAATACGTGGCGTACCTAGTGTTCTAATAGGCACAGTTTTCTGATCTTTCAGCCAACGCGCAACCAAGTCCCAAACGAGCTCACCTGTCGCCCCCTCTGTCACTGGCGCCCATCCAGCTACTTTATATACCTTATTCGGGTCGATGAACGTATCTCCCATCCGCATCTCGGATATCCGCGATCCGATCGCCGCATGCGGGTCAATCGTATAACTCATGCCTCCGACACGGACCATATCACCTCCTTGCTGGTAATACGGATCGGGATTAAAAATATTATCCGCCACATCCTCGAGGATTATTTTAATCGTTCCCCCCTTCATTTCAGTCAAAGTACTGAAGGAATAGGTAGTCGCAGTTTGCGCTAAAAGCGCCTCCATATTGATCGTACTGTTTGGCAAAAGAGACGTTCCCCAACGAAATCCTGGAGAGAATGCGATGTCCGCATCAAGCTCGTCCATCAACGCATCTAAAATCAACTGATCAAAACTCCCATTAAAATTTCCCCTCCGGTACAACAACCCTTCAGTCGTTGCGAGCGGCTCCATAAGTTGCTGCTCAAATGGATGCCTCACACGATGAATCAACGCCTCCATATCGGGATCGGGCTCAATGAACTCAGAAAACACAGGCAAGAGTCGATATCTGAAATCCTCGATACCTGATGCGGTCACAGCAAAGTCCAACACACCAAGAAACTTTCCATTGCTGCCGCCATTCGTAACAATTGTTTTCCCAGATTTATTCGCAACGATGACTGGCACAGGCATGCCGTCATGAGTATGACCGCCCAGTATTGCATCAATCCCAGTCACACGCGAAGCTAACTTTAAATCAACATCCATACCATTATGCGAAAGTAAGACAATGACTTTAATCCCTTTTTTTCGTATTCGATTTACAAGCTGCTGCAACTCATATTCGCGTATACCAAAACTCCAATCAGGAATCAAGTGACTAGGATTCGCAATCGGCGTATAGGGAAAGGCTTGACCGATAACAGCAATGGGTATGCCATTCATCTCCTTAATGCTGAATGATTCGAATACGGGCTCATCAAAATCAAATGTCTTAATATTTTGAGCGAGAAAATCAATCCGCCCTGAAAAATCATTTGTAACAATATGCTGTACCCGTTGCGCACCCAGCGTCATTTCCCAATGAGCAGTCATCACATCGACTCCAAGCAACAAACAGGCATCTACCATATCCTGCCCCTGAGACCACAACGCTGTGCCAGACCCCTGCCACGTATCACCCCCATCGAGTAACAGAGCTCCTGGACGGTCTGACCTTAGTTTATCAACCAGTGTTTTAAGGTGTGAGAACCCACCAACACGACCAAAAATTCGAGCAGCTTCCTCGAAATTAAGACAAGAGAATGCATGCGCCATAGCACTGCCTGTAGGAACATTGACCGCCTTTAACAAGGATTCACCAACAATGTGTGGCAGTTTTCCAGCAGCCAAGCCCACACCAAAATTCATGCTGGGTTCTCGAAAATAAACGGGGTTTAATTGCGCATGGCAATCCGTCATATGCAGCAGATGAACATTGCCAAACTTTGGAATATCGTAGAGCTCATCTAAATGCGGATTAGCGAGTGCCCGTCGATTAGATATAGGAAGACCAGCCGCGGCAGCAGATCCCAGCGCCAACAAAAAGTCTCTACGAGAAAGTGTCACAATAAATACCTACTGCGCCCTTACTCATTAACAGGAGATTGAGGATCCAACAATAACGCCAGGATATTCCTCATTTGCTCCACTGTAAGTATACCGTTATGGCCATATCGAGGCATGTTTGAACACATCAGAAATGCCTGAGGGTTAAATATTTTCGCCCATGTATAACGCAGAACTTCATCAGAGTAGCCTCGCAATTTACCGTACTGATACAGTGATGGCCCTAGAGTCCCGTATGCTAACTCGTCCTTACGGATTTGGTGACACGCGTAACAATTACCACCATTTTCCGTATCATTGGTATCGTTGAATCGTAAACCTTTACCGCTTTGAGCAATTCTTTCGCCTTCCTTCCAATCGCCAAGATAACTACTCCCAGCTGGGTACTGAATCTGCTGAAGTGCCTTAGACATCAACTGACCTGCCTCAGCACTGTTAACATTTACATTGGAGTCACTACAGAAATTCTGGGTAGCGTCTAAACTCAAGAATCGCTCCAACTGAACAGAGCCTTTAGTGCGCAAGCCCTCCTTGAGCAGGTCCTTAAACTCCGGATTAATATCCTCTGAGGCGTTAGCCCCCTTTAACCCGAACATCAAAGTTATCGCAATGAAACCCAAACTAAGCGGTGAAATTTTCATGAACATCTCTTAACGCTTCATTGCAGGCGCGTTATAAACACCACCATCCGCGCTTTTAGCTAAAAACATAATAAGAGCCGTAATCATGTCATTCCCATATATAGCCTCTGGAAAGCGTTGTTGCCGGAAGCAATCATAAAGTCGATGCTGCATAGTTCGCACCTCCCCAGCCGACACGCGGTAAGCAGGCCAAGATCCGTATGTTTTTCTCGCCTGATCTTGATTTCTAAAGTTTGGAAGCTCCTGCAACCTTATCCTTCGATTGTCACCGCTGTGACAAGTTATGCATCCAAAGTCATGCGACCCCGCTCGGAAATAAAAAATCTGCTCACCTAAATCGAACATTTTTTGTTCTTCAGCATGCTCGAGGGGAATATTCATGTGCATTCCTCTGGATTCAGAGGCGACAAATGCAACCAGAATCTCAATCTCAGACGTCTCTTGGCCCCTTTTTGTAAAGGGATATGATGTGACATCTAAATACGAGAACCCTTGAATCGCCATGCGACAATGAATCAAACGTTGCTCTAAGTCCATGACCTTCTTAACGTCGGAAAAGTAACGGGGTAATTCGACGTAGGCCCCACGCACCACTCCTGGCCCTTTACCAAGATCACACGTTTCCAAACTCGCCCCTTTTGGACCGACCGAGGTGAACCATAACTCCTCACCCGACAAGACCCACAACTCAGCAGGGTTACCATCCGAAAGTAAATCTCGGTACTCCTGGATCCCAGCGGCTGTTTCATCTTCTGCGAATAACTGGCCGCACCAAAAAACGCTGATCAACACAGTCACTAAAATTCGCCTAATCACGATTCATCCTATAACAACAATTCGGTCAATATTAATTTTTAACTGGGTTTACCCAGCAGGCACTTGCAATGGTGCTAGCACGCCGTTCTTTTGTTCTTAAAGACTAACATTGTTCTCTCAATTCTCAAATTTAGATGACACATCACTGCATACCTACCCAAATCAAAAAAGCCGGCTTTGCCGGCTTTTTTGCTAGCACATCACCCTGTACATTTAGTGATCGTGCTCACTAGCCTCTTTAGACTCTTCATGCTTGTCTTCGACGGGTTTAATTTTTGCACCTGAGTGCTGGCTTGGACCTGTTGTTCCCGTGACGCCTGCATAAGTTAAAGAGCAAGTTACAACAAATACAAGGGATAGGACATACGCTAACGCTTTCATCAACTGGGACTCCATAATTTATTATCTGATTAAAGTAGAGTAAAAGGTAACCCTTTTAGAGTCAACCCAAATAAAGCTTAGATACTTATAAACAAAGAGATCTTGATCGACTCAACGCATCAATTCAGATAACTACCGCCAACACACCTTTACCGTAAAAGATCCTCATTATGCTCTCCAATGGCCGGTGCTCTACCCCCGTCATTTTGTTTTCTGAGCTCAGTGATAATGGGGATTGGAACTGCAGGAATCGTGTCACCACTTTTACTCGTCAACTGTTCGTTAAAGACGCCACGAACTCTAAATTGCTCATCAGCCAAGGCCTCCTCCACCGTCTTAACGATGGTACAACAACAGTTGGCCTCTCTGAAAATGGGCTCCCAGTAAGATGCTGATTTCTCTTTAATTATGGATGCAACCTGACGAATCGTTTCTGCTTCATCGATAGAATCATCACGATACTCCGCCTCAAGACCGATTGTTTCTGAAAAAGTCTCCCAGAACTTATTCTCTAACGGTCCAGCCGCCACAAAGCGTTCGTCACTCGTTGGGTAGAGCTGGTAACGTGGTGAACCGCCTGTGAGGCGGTCTTGTCCATTTTTAGGATTCACGCCGGACGCACTTGTTTTTCCGAGCGCCCAAAACAAAAATGGAAGCACTCCGTCCGTCATGGCAATATCGATGTAACAACCTTGACCCGACAAATCACGTTCGCGAAGCGCGAGCAGTATATTCATCACCTGTCTCTTATACACATCTCCGAGCCCACGAGACCTCTCTACATCTC
>CAJXPC010000060.1 GCA_913057845.1 uncultured Pseudomonadota bacterium | reverse complement strand
TACGAGATGTAGAGAGGTCTCGTGGGCTCGGAGATGTGTATAAGAGACAGGGGGCGTACCGGCACGAAGCGGGACCCAGTAAGTCCTTGGGGAACGCTTTCCAAAGGGTTCCGGACTCGTAATAACAAGCGAACTCAGAACATGATCGTTCGAAGACGAGCTAAATAAAGGGGTATAAGCAATGGCACGATCACTAAAAAAAGGACCTTTTGTTGACCTCCATCTTGTAAAAAAAGTGGATACAGCTCGCTCTAAAAACGACAAAAGACCAGTAAAGACATGGTCACGACGGTCAACAATTTTACCTGACTTCGTAGGCTTAACTATCGCGGTGCATAACGGAAGGCAACATATTCCTGTGTATGTGACTGAAAATATGGTTGGGCATAAGCTCGGTGAATTTTCGAATACAAGGACCTTTAAAGGTCATGCGGCGGATAAAAAAGTCGCTAAGAGATAAGGTGAGGTTTTAGATATGGAAACATCAGCTGTACTTCGTGGTGTGAGACTGTCCCCGCAAAAAGGTCGGCTTGTTGCTGATTTGATAAGGGGTATGCCAGTTGATAGAGCCCTTGACGTGCTCAAGTTTAGTCCTAAGAGAGGGGCTAAAATCATCAAGAAAGTATTAGAGTCAGCGATAGCAAATGCTGAACATAACGATGGTGCTGATATAGATGAATTGAAGATTACTCGAATATTCGTCGAAAAAGGCCCAGTTTTAAAACGCTTTCGTCCTAGAGCTAAAGGGCGAGGGGTGCAGATTCTTAAACCGACTAGTCATGTATTTTTGAGTGTCGGCGATAAGCCTAAGGAGTAGGTATGGGACAGAAAATCAACCCGATTGGATTTCGCTTAGGTGTACAGCGTAATTGGAGTTCTAAATGGTATGCGGTAGGACGTAATTTTTCCGAAATGTTACTGCAGGATATTAAGGTGCGAGAGTTTCTAAAGAAGCGACTTGCGCATGCCTCTGTAGCGAAGGTTATTATCGAGCGGCCTGCCAAGAACGCCAGGATTACGATCCACAGCGCCCGACCCGGTATTGTCATCGGTAAAAAAGGTGAAGACATTGAAGTCTTGCGAGGTGAGCTCCAGCGGTTAATGGGTGTGCCTGTCCATCTCAATATTGAAGAGGTGCGCAAGCCGGAAATTGACGCGCAATTGATTGCTGACTCGATTGCTCAACAGTTAACAAAGAGAATCGCTTTTCGTAGGGCAATGAAGCGAGCTATGCAAAATGCAATGCGGCTTGGTGCTAAGGGCGTGAAAATCATGAGCGCCGGACGTTTGAATGGCATTGATATTGCTAGGACCGAGTGGTACCGAGAGGGGCGTGTTCCTCTTCATACACTCCGCGCAGAAATAGATTACGGTACGGCGGAAGCACAGACTACCTTTGGAATTATCGGCATCAAAGTGTGGATCTACAAAGGTGAAATGCTCGGCTCTAAGGACCCGATTGGAGGCTTGCCTGCTGATGTTGCGCCCGCGCCAAGAAAACAACGAAAAACGGGAGTAAATAATGCTGCAACCGTCTAGAACTAAATTTCGTAAACAGTTTAAGGGTCGGAATTATGGGGTTGCGACTCGTGGGGCAAAAGTTTCCTTCGGCGATTTCGGTCTGAAAGCTATTGATCGCGGTCGACTGACGGCGAGACAGATTGAAGCGGCTCGACGTGCAATGACACGGTACATAAAGCGTGGTGGTCGAATTTGGATACGCATCTTCCCAGATAAGCCTATTACACAAAAGCCTGCAGAGGTTCGAATGGGTAAAGGTAAAGGAAGTGTAGAGTATTGGGTCGCTGAAATTCAACCAGGAAAAGTATTGTACGAAATGGATGGAGTGCAAGAAGACGTCGCGAGAGAGGCGTTCAGGCTTGCGGCAGCTAAGCTTCCTCTTCGTACCGTCTTTGTCCATAAAAACTTGGGATAGGGCATGAAAGCTAAAGATTTAGAAACTAAAAACGTAGAAGACTTGAATAAAGAATTACATGAGTTACTCAAGGCTGCATTTACACTCAGGATGCAAAAGGCGACTCAGCAACTGACTAACTCTAGTGAGATTTGCAAGGTTCGCAGAGACATCGCCCGTGTTAAAACTGTATTGGCAAAGAAAGTGAGCGCAAATGTCTGATAAGACCACCGCTAATCGTCGCCGACTCAAGGGTCGCGTGGTGTCCGATAAAATGGACAAAACTGTTACCGTTCTCGTTGAGCGGCAAGTAAAACATCCGCTCTACGGTAAGTTTATGAAGCAATCAAGCAAGTACCATGCGCACGATGAACCCAATGAGTGTCAAATCGGAGATACAGTACTGATTGAAGAAGGTGTGCCCCGGTCTAAGACTAAGAGTTGGTCAGTGGCTGAAGTAGTAGAAAAATCAACGCAAATATAATATTAGGGTTGTCTGAAGCTACGGTTTCAGATATGATGCACGGCTTTTCTAGAGGGGCTAATCTCAACGTTTGTGTTGAGGGCAATCACTAGAAGTTGTTTTTAACCCGGACGGGTGCCAAAACTGTTCCTTAACTTGGGGTAAGTTGGTTGAAATTAGGCGTAAAAATATGATCCAAATGCAAACACGGCTTCAGGTTGCTGACAACACTGGTGCGCGTTCTGTGATGTGTATTAAGGTGCTTGGCGGCTCGAAACGACGGTACGCAGGCGTGGGTGATGTTATCAAGGTAGCCATCAAAGATGCTGCGCCGCGAGGTAAGGTAAAAAAAGGCGAAGTCTATAACGCGGTAGTGGTACGAACAGCTGCTGGGGTTCGTCGTCCGGATGGGTCTAAGATTAAGTTCGATTCAAACGCAGCAGTATTACTCAACGCTAAATTAGAGCCAATCGGTACACGGATTTTTGGGCCAGTTACCCGAGAGTTAAGGACGGAGAAATTTATGAAGATAGTTTCTCTCGCACCAGAGGTTTTGTAGAGAAGGACGCGCTATGGAAAAAATTCGAAAAGGTGACCAGGTAGTAGTTAACTTAGGTCGAGATAAAGGAAAGCAAGGCACTGTGTTACAGGTGCTAGCAAATTCTAAAGTATTGGTTGAGGGTATCAATCTTGTTAAGAAACACCAAAAAGGCAATCCCATGACGGGTGCTACCGGTGGTATTAACACAAAAGAGATGCCTATACAGCGATCTAATCTTGCTGTATTTAACCCCGCGACGAAAAAAGGCGACCGTGTCGGTATTAAAACGTTGGACGACGGGTCTCGTGTACGAATATTTCGCTCAAATGGCGAAATGGTCGATTCTTGAAAGGTTTTGAATGAGTAATGACGCTAAAGTAGCTGGTCAACAAGAGCTCAAGGGAGCGCGACTGGCAGACGTGTATAAGGCTGAGGTGGTTCCGGGTCTTATGAGTGAGTATAAGTATAAGTCCATCATGGAGGTCCCGCGCATTTTGAAGATTGTCCTTAATATGGGCGTCGGTGAAGCGGTGGCTGATAAGAAAGTGCTTGACCACGCGGTTAGTGATATGACCTTGATCGCAGGGCAAAAACCAATCATCACTAAAGCTAAGAAATCTATTGCGGGCTTTAAAATACGTGATGGGTATCCCATTGGATGCAAGGTAACGCTGCGCGGCCCAAGAATGTATGAGTTTTTAGATCGTTTAATCTCGGTGGCTATTCCGCGTATCAGGGATTTTCGTGGCATTCCTAGTAAGTCGTTTGACGGTCGTGGAAACTTCAATATGGGCGTTCGTGAGCAGATTATTTTCCCTGAAGTTGAGTACGATAAGATTGACGTGCTGCGTGGTTTGAATGTGACAATCACGACAACTGCTAAGACAGATAAGGAAGCACGTTCTTTGTTATCCGCTTTCCGTTTCCCGTTCAAGAATTGAGGATCTAATGGCAAAAAAATCTATCATTTATAGGGATATCAAGCGGCGTGCTACTGTCGCGAAATACGCAGAAAAAAGAGCGGCAATTGATGCTGTGCTTAACAGTGCGCAGTCTTCGGAAGAAGAAAAATATGTCGCTCGTATAGCGTTGCAAAAACTACCTCGTAATGCCAGTCCAGTGCGCTTGAGAAATCGGTGTGCACTAACTGGTAGGCCGCGTGGTGTTTATAGTAAATTTGGTCTTGCCCGCGGGAAACTTCGTGAAATCGCTATGCGCGGTGAGGTTCCTGGAATTATTAAAGCGAGTTGGTAGGAGAGTACAGCTATGAGTATGAGTGATCCAATCGCTGACATGTTGACTAGAATCAGAAACGCTCAAATGGCGGAAAAGAGCAAAGTCAAGATGCCATTTAGCAATGTAAAGCGAGCAATTGCACAGGTGCTTATCGATGAAGGTTACATCGAGAGTATGACCGTAATCGGGCAAGAGCAGAAGAAGCCAGAGCTTGAGCTTGCCCTTAAGTATTATGCGGGACGGCCTGTTATTGAGAAAATTGAACGAGTCAGTCGACCCGGGTTGCGTATTTATAAAGGCGCGCAGGACATCCCAACTGTTATGAACGGTCTTGGCGTTGCGATAGTTTCGACACCAAAGGGAGTGATGACAGATCGCAGGGCCAGGAGTACTGGGATCGGTGGTGAAGTTCTTTGTATCGTCGCTTAAGTAAAGAGGACGATCATGATCTTTAAACGAACAATCGATTTGGAGTTATAGAAAATGTCACGTGTTGGAAAAGACCCAATCAATGTTCCCTCGGGAGCTCAAGTTTCTATAGTCGGTAATACGGTAGAGGTAAAGGGTGCGCTTGGTTTCCTGAGCCGCGAAATTAGCGATATTGTTAAAGTGACGCAGGAGAATGGAGTTATAACCGTTGCGCCAGTCAATGATAGTCGACAGGCAAGAGCGCTTCATGGCACGACTCGAGCGGTTATAGCGAATATGGTTACTGGCGTTACGGCTGGTTATGAGAAGAAGTTGACACTCGTTGGTGTGGGTTACAGAGCGCAAGCGCAAGGGGACAAATTAAATCTTTCGTTAGGTTTTTCACATCCCGTCGTGCATCAGATGCCGGAAGGTATCAAGGTGGAAACGCCACAACAAACTGAAGTCCTCATTAAAGGGGTTGATAAACAATTAGTTGGTCAGGTTGCAGCAGATGTCCGAGGATATCGGCCTCCAGAGCCTTATAAGGGTAAGGGAGTTCGTTATGCGGATGAGCGAGTGGTCATGAAAGAAACCAAGAAAAAATAAGGCCAAGTCATGTCAGAGTCAGTTAAAAATGCGTCTAGAGCGCGTAGAGCAAGAAAAATCCGACATCAGATTAATAATTCTGGAGCGGTTCATCGATTGCAGGTGCACAGAACGAACTTGCATATTTACGCGCAAATTTTGGATCGTGACGCTAAAGTCATTGTTTCTGCGTCTACAGCTGAGGTTGAGTTGCGCAAGTTACTGTCTAATGGCGGGAATATACAAGCAGCGACACAGGTTGGTGCTCGTATAGCGAAGAAAGCGAAAGAAAAAGGGCTGGAACAGGTTGCATTTGATCGTTCTGGGTTTAAGTACACTGGACGCATCAAAGCGTTAGCGGAGGCGGCACGAGAGGCCGGTCTACAGTTTTAAAGGATAACCATGGCACGAGCACAGAATCATTCAGAGGAAAGTAAAGACGGGATCCGTGAAAAAATGGTTGCCGTTAACCGAGTTACTAAGGTGGTCAAGGGTGGTCGAATTCTTGGTTTTGCCGCCTTGGCTGTGGTTGGCGATGGTGACGGTGGTGTTGGTATGGGTAAAGGGAAATCTAAAGAGGTTCCCGTTGCTATTCAAAAAGCGATGGAAGAGGCTAGAAAGAAGTTATTTAAGGTTTCTTTAAATAGCGGCACTCTTCATCATGCTGTTATAGGAACACACGGGGCCGCAAAAGTTTATATGCAGCCCGCTTCAGCTGGTACTGGAATTATCGCTGGTGGTCCAATGCGTGCAGTCTTTGAAGTGATGGGTGTGACCAATATTCTGGCTAAATGTATTGGTTCAACAAATCCTTATAACGTTGTCCGTGCGACTTTGAACGGACTTGCTGAAATGAACTCTCCTTCTGATATTGCGCTCAAGCGTGGGAAAACAGTTGAAGAGATTTTGGGGTAATTCATGAATACGACAGCGAAGCAGTTAGATAAGACCCTCAAGGTGACACTCATTAAGAGTGTTATAGGCACAAAGCCGTCCCATCGGGCAACTGTTATTGGTTTGGGTCTGCGTAGGATTAGACACACGGTTATGCTTGAAGATACTCCGTCAGTTCGGGGCATGATTGCTAAAGTGGACTACCTAGTGAAAGTTGAGGGTTAAGCAGATGAGATTGAATGATATTAGCCCAGCAGATGGGTCTAAGAAAGACAGAATGCGGGTTGGCCGTGGAGGTGGTAGCGGAAAAGGAAAGACCGCAGGTAGAGGCCATAAAGGACAACATTCTCGCGCGGGTGGTTACCATAAGGTCGGTTTTGAAGGTGGTCAGATGCCTATGGCCAGACGTCTCCCTAAGCGTGGGTTCCGCTCAATGACTAGCGCCGATACGCGTGAAGTTAGATTGGATGAATTGAATAAAGTAGACGCTGATGTTATTGATTTGGCGGCGCTAAAGGCTGCGCAGGTCGTTCCTAACTTTGTGAGCGCTGCAAAAGTGTTTCTATCAGGGTCCTTAGCGGAGGGTAGGAAGCCTCAGCTCAAAGGAATACTGGTTTCAAAAGGAGCGCGACTCGCGATTGAGTCCGCTGGTGGAAAGATAGAGGATTAAGGCGTTGGCCGTTGGAACAAATAAAGGTGCAGGTGTGAATAAGTATGGTGACCTAAAGGCGCGCCTGCTGTTCTTGCTGTTCGCTTTAATTGTGTATCGCTTGGGAGCCCATGTGCCTGTGCCTGGGATCGATCCAGTTCAGCTTGAAGAGTTATTTAAGGCGCAAGAAGGTGGCATATTAGGTATGTTTAATATGTTTTCTGGTGGAGCGCTACAGCGGTTTACTATTTTTGCTTTGGGCATCATGCCGTATATTTCGGCGTCGATTATTATGCAGTTGATGACTGTAGTTGTTCCGACCTTTGAGCAACTAAAAAAGGAAGGCGAAACCGGCCGCAAGAAAATAACGAAATTTACACGCTACGGTACTGTGGGATTGGCCACATTCCAAGCAATCGGTATTTCAGTGGCTCTCGAATCCCAAGCAAACCTCGTACTCGACCCTGGCCTAGCGTTCAGATTTACAACTGTCGTTACTCTGGTTACTGGGACTATGTTTCTAATGTGGTTGGGCGAGCAGATAACCGAGCGTGGTATTGGTAACGGAATTTCCCTTATTATCTTCGCTGGTATTGCCGCGGGCTTACCTAGCGCAGTGGCCGGAACTCTTGAGCTCGTTAGAACGGGTTCTTTCTCCATCCCACTCGTCATGTTAATTTTCATTGGCGTGATCGTGATCACTGGGGTGGTGGTGTTTGTTGAGCGAGGTCAACGCAAGATTTTGGTTAATTATGCAAAGAGACAAGTAGGTAATAAAGTCTATGGAGGGCAGAGTTCTCATTTGCCGCTTAAACTTAATATGGCTGGGGTTATTCCACCGATCTTCGCCTCGAGTATCATTCTGTTCCCAGCAACGCTGGCTGAATTTTTGGGGACTAATGAAAGCTTATACTGGCTTCGAGACATAGGTGGCCTTTTGCATCCGGGTCAGGTGCTTTATATGGTCGTGTACGCAATGGCCATAATATTCTTCTGTTTCTTCTACACGGCTCTGGTGTTTAATCCCCGCGAGACCGCGGATAATTTAAAGAAGAGTGGTGCGTTCATACCAGGCATTCGTCCGGGGGACCAAACGACCAAATATATTGAACGAATTGTTACTCGGCTCACGTTAGTAGGTGCTTGTTACATCACTATCGTGTGTTTGATCCCTGAATTAATGATAGTTAAGTGGAATGTCCCATTTTATTTTGGCGGGACAAGCTTGTTGATTATTGTTGTTGTTACGATGGACTTTATGCAGCAAGTTCAGGCTTATGCAATGTCCCATCAATATGAGAGTCTTCTTAAAAAGACAAACTTCAAAGGCGGGGCAAGCCCTTCGCGTTAAGGAGAGAAATATATGAAAGTTAAAGCATCAGTAAAGAAACTTTGCCGCAATTGTAAAATCGTGCGTCGAAAGAATGTAGTTCGAGTTATTTGTATAGAGCCTCGACATAAGCAACGACAAGGTTGAGAACATCCACCATTGAATTTTAGAAGAGATAAAATATGGCTCGTATAGCTGGCGTTAATATTCCTGATCAAAAGCACACTTGGGTTGCTTTGACCTCTATTTATGGCTTAGGCAGAACTCGTGCCTTCGAGGTGTGTTCTAACTGTCTCTTATACACATCTGACGCTGCCGACGAATAGAGAGGTGTAGATC
>CAJXPC010000059.1 GCA_913057845.1 uncultured Pseudomonadota bacterium | reverse complement strand
CCGGTGTATCAGAATCCTAGTCAGCGCGAGTTTCTCATCTTTTGAAACATGCTCAGGAATCCAGGAACGTATCTGATCCAGGCGGTCATCTGAAAAACCAGACTCTTTGGCGGCCAATAACACACTTTTCTCTAGCTCACTTAACTGACTTTTTGAAAGCTCTGGCTTGGATGCGGAGAGACTATCCGGTAATTGAACACCGCGACGGCGCAACGTGGGCATGTGATCTATGTACCGCTTTGCGATATCTTTTACCGCAGAGCGATATGCCCTTTTTTCTGTAGTGGTAGACCCGCGCTGCATGAGTTTTAGAATCCAGTCCCGATTTTTTGTACTTCCGAACTGGGCTACTTCCTTATTTTGCAGCGCTTTTCGGAGTGCCTCAGGACTTACGGCATCAACTCGGGTCATAAGCCAGCGAGAAATTTTGATTTCCCGATCTCTCAGCCATGTGTCGACCTCAAGGTATTGCTCTGGATGTAACTCATGGGCATCATCCATGATGAATAGTGGTTTGAGCGTTAGCTCACTGGTAGAAACACCCTCAATTTCCGGCACCAAGAAAGCATCAATAATCTGGAATATCTCATACGTGGACTCCGGTGCGGAGATCGACAACTCATCTTCTTTTGGAGGGACCAATGCGGTGATGATCCGAAAAATTTTCTCCTCAATTGACCTTGCATAGTCGCGAAATACAATCGGATCAGAAGTATGCACAAGACGCGCTTGAACCTCGGATTGTGGGCGTACAACAATCTGAACTTCATTTAACTTAACACCAGCACCTTCTAGCTTACGAAGCCAACCAAGAACCGATCTAGCTTGAACGAAAGAGCGCAGTAAACCGTGCCTAATCTTTGTTGAGTATGGAAGTTCCCATATGCTTCGTATGTCAGAAGAAGTTGGCAATCGGTATGCAATGATCCTCGGTTTACTATCCGCAAGAATATTGAATTCAGCCAATGCCTGGGCTAGTTCTTTGTGATCTTTGTTGTGGAGTGATTTCAGTAGTGCAACTACTGTGTCAAATTCTACTAATCTTGCAATAGATGTTTTTCCACTGCCCGGTGTCCCGACAATCGTCACGAGCCGATCAAAATAGGCGGAGCTTCCATCCTGAAAGAAACGTCTCAATGGCTCTGGACTCAAAACTTGAATCAGACTCGCCGGATCATCAAAGTACTCGGTAGCCCTTTTTTTGAATGGATTATCCATGGCCGATGTGACGCTTTTTTCTTGAGAACAGGGGTTTCATTTTTGGAGATGGCTCCTTCCAACGGTCTGTAGAGGATGCCCAGAGGGTCGCAACTGAATTGTTCGGAGTATTGTGGTAAAGCACGAGGGGAAGGCCTCCCTGCTTATACCCGTACCAGATGTCTTTCCCAACTATGTCGTCCTCAATTGACTTATCGTAATGCCTTTTTAAGAGATCAACCAGATCGGGGGAGCTTGTTTCGCTCACGACGATATCGTTTTCAAGTACGTATGAAAAAGTCGCTGAAAACCGAAAGCTTGGGTTTTGTGCCCTATATTCAGACAACTTTTCTTCTGTTGTTACAGCAGCCCGCTTTGTGGCCAAGTAATGATGAACATGAATGCAGCATCCCTTTGCGATTGCCTTGTATTTATCGTCATTAAAACGATGATTGTTTTGCTCGCAAAAGGTTGGGATTTTGCCGCCCCACTTTCCTTTGTCAAATCGAATGAGAGTGGTCCCTGATGCCGTAAAGTCATCTAATAAACAGATTCGCTCAAAAAGCGTTTCCTCAGATTCAAAACCGTTCTGCCCTAAACGCTCGCGAAGTGCGTCAATAAGCTTCTCCCATTTTTTCTCCGATATCTCACTGGCGGCCACAATTTGCTCGTTGGACACGGTTCCTTCATTGTCCCTTCTAAAGACATCGATCTTGGCCCCGTCGCTAAGGCCAACGTACAGTGTTCGAAGCCTCATGAGCAATAAACGCTTTTCTGCTTGCTGGTCGCCCCACGCTTTGTAGTAAGGCAGCTTAAGCTGTGAAGCAACCTCCAAATGCATTTCTTCCAAAATAACTGGCATCGTAAGGTTGACTAAATGATGCATTTCCTTCTGCGAGACATAAATCAATTGTTCTCTTAAAAAGCGGTAGGCTGTGGCCCGATCAGTCACATCGAACTGGCCAATCCAAGCCAACAGATTTGCATAAAAATGGGCGCCTGGACTGTACCCTTGGTAGTGATCATACTTTGAGTTCACCAGCAGGCTTAACCAAGCGAATTCCTTGGTGGCTTGACTCTCGTTCCATTGCATGAGATCAGCAAGTAGTCTCATTGCAAGTTTAGATTTCACATTGCCCCCATGCTTTCAGCGAATATCGAGTCTAGGTGATTTAAAAAATCATCAGAGAATCGCAAACCGCTTGTCGTTTTTTCGAGCGATTCTAAATAGAAGATGGTGCCTGCAGAGCACTTTATCCCTCTTGGCAAGAGGTTCCAGCAAGATTCGGAAAAGGGCGAAACTTTATCAACACTGAAACTCAAACCCTCTCCGAGTAACTCAAAGTCATTGCCCTCGATATTGCCCGAATCACCGATTCTTAAAACCTCAGTTCTGGGATCCACTTTCAAAGAGCGAGATATTTCGTTGACGACTGATAGTTTGCTCGTGGCGTCAGTTAGTACATCAACCGAATGTCCGGAGCAATAAACTCGCCAACCATAATTACTCGTCTTTTGAATCCAGTATTTAATCGCACTGACTACCCCGGACATTGGGCTCATGTTCGCCATTCGAATACTCAATTGCCCGCCATGTTTCCTAACAGAACCCGAAACCCCGGTCAGTATACCGTTATCTTTTAGCCATTCTTCCAAAATATCAAAGCGATTATCGTGTATTGGATGTTCAAATTTTGCTTCGTCAAGTCGCGCAATTATTGATCCGCTGTAGTACCCAATGAGAATTTTAGACCATACGTTTGGACTTAACTTGCCTCGCAGATCGTCATGAAGTGAATCACCTCGACCTGTTGCAAAGCCAAAATGAATCCCCTCCCCTGCCATACGCTCAATGATTGGGACTAACCTTTGATCCAATCCATCAAATCGTTTTTCTGTATCGCAGACAGTGCCATCAAAGTCGCAAACAATCGCCTTGATTCGGGCTGAGCGTAACTGCGCCAGAAATCTGGATGAGCCGCCCATCCAGCATTGATTGTGAGTTACTTTTTCAGTGTTCCCCTTGATTTTACGATGTAATGCGACTGGGTTGGCTCTGGGTGCAGGAATCAGTTTTTGGATATCAAGGGAATGAATACTTCTACCGAACTCTCTGACCTGAGGCTGCCCTGGATCTTTGCCTAGGGCATCACCCAAAATCCCTGTGATCAAAATTGAGTCGATGACACTAACAATATTTGCCAGCGCAGGGTCATTGGGCAGTTCAAGCCTGATCAACGGAATGTCTTCGGGAAACAAAGCCAGCGTTGATTCACATAAAACCCTGTCCTTGGTGCAATTGAACGCCAGAAAACAAGGTGACTGTACTGGGTCCGATAGGCGTAAATGACGTCCGTGTGCGAATTGTCGATAGTCGGTAGCCTCGCAAGTTCCAAAGGCAGATTCCGCTAATTTGGATTCAATATCAATCGCACCGATGTGGCCAACCAACCCATGCAGAATTGAGAGTGATCTTCTGGTTGGGAAATATTCCCCTAATCCTTGGCCAATTAGTATCTGACGTCTTTTTTCAAGCCATACATGGTCGATCTCCTTGAGTTTATCTATCTGATTTTCTTGATAGGCTCGCGCAAGTAAAACCATGGTTGCAATGAGCGAGTTCGTGGCCAAGTAGCCATCTTTTCGCCACGGCATGTCAAAGGCTACGGCCGCCGTGGTGCCTTTTTCTTGGCACTTCATTGCCAGTGGAGAATCTGACCGAAGCACTAGTGCCACGCTTGGCATTTCGAGAAATGCAAGATGGTCTGCCGCAGCCAGAATGTCCATATTTTTGCCTTCAGCTGAGATCAGCATCGCTCCAGTGTTTTGCAATTGTTTCTGAATGGCCAAGAAGTGACCGGGGGTACGAACATTCGACAAATGGCCGTTGTGGTTTTCGTGAAGCATTGCCATGAATGCTGCAGCGGTTGTAGATCCTCCTGAACCGATACCAACTAAGCTTTGCGCAGAGAGGCTTATTAAGGAGCGTGTAAGTTGCTCTATGTTCTGACCTAGGGCCCATTTGATCGCTTTTGGAATATATTCGATTTCTTCAGAATACTTCTTGCCCATGACTAAGCTCCAAGATGGACTGTTATCAATGTTGTCCTAAGCGATTTAAATCAAGCGCAAAACCCCCATGGCCAAGGCTTGAGCTTCATAGGTTGAGCTTAACAGGGAGCATTGAATTTAACATTGCGGAGTCCCCAAAATCTAGACGGAACGTTAACCGCCAAACAGGCTCTTATTATGCCGATATAAGCCATCATGAACAGCAACTAAGTGCCGGGGTCTTTAAATGTACCGCTAATTTCGGGAAGATTGAAACGATTTTTAGCCACTAAAGGCTGCGCGATCTCAACTTGCTGCACGATTGAATTCACCGTTTATTTCTATTGGAATTAGATGTCAGATCTTCGGTTGAAGCATGATCACAGCCATTCCTGCCTAGGCCAAGCCTGCGCCTGCAATATCCCACCGAGTCAGATTGATCCCTTCAACCCAGTAAAGCCAAAGCAAACGAACTCAGTTTGTTTTAAATCGAACTGTGGCTTTCTTCTTGTTGACGAATTCCACAGTAGCCACTGCAGTGTAAGCAGAACCTTTCAGCTCAACCCCCTCGCTTTACAGAACAGTGTCCTTTTCCATCAACGTTCTTTCGACTTTATGACCGAACACCTGGAATGTTACTTTTCGGTGATCATTTGCGTGCAATTGAACGTTCTCTGGTTTCGCCATTAATTCAGACTCTGTGTGATTGGAGTCATCGAAAACACCGCTATGTTTGGGTTAGCCCGCATTCCGCAGAGCTATGACCAGACTTGCCTGTAGTACGGGCGAATTAACATATCGGACATGAGAAAATCTACTGCACTGTCCCGACCGCCCTTTGCTGGAAACCCGACAAAATCAATAAGCCAGCACCAATGACAATCCACACATCAGCCAAATTAAAGGCCGGCCAGTGCCAATGATTGAAATAAAAGTCGAGCCAATCGACCACTGCACCCCGAACAATTCTGTCGACGAGATTACCCACCGCACCGCCCAAAATTAGAGCATAGGCAGTCGCCTCAATGGGCCTTGGTTTCCGAACAATCAGAACTACCAGAAATACAGACGCGAAAGCTGCAATGCCGGCAAGAAATAACCTTTGCCAACCTGCCTGATCAGCCAAAAAACTGAACGCGGCACCGGGATTGAGAACATGAACCAAATTGAAATTCTCGGCAACTGGCATTGAGTTGTGTAGAGGCAACCAAATTTCAATCACTGCTTTGGATGCCTGGTCCAACACTGCAAATAGCGTTGCAAAGGCGATCCAGTACCAAGGACGGAGGATCTTCATTTGAGCTGCAGGATGCGACGCGCACCGTTTAAAACGATCACACCAATGATGGTGCCAATAACAAGGTCCGGGTAAGGAGAAGCAGTAAACATTACCAGGGCACCGGCCACTATAACGCCGAGATTGGCAACCACATCGTTCGCGGAAAATATATAACTCGCTTTCATATGAACGCCGTCTTCGCGTTTGCCTGATATCAGAAGCAAACAGCTCACGTTAGCAATCAAGGCTATGACGCCCATTCCGATCATCAGGATGGACTCTGGTTCACTACCATACACAAAGCGCCGGGCAACCTCAGTCAAGGCCCCGACGGCCAAGAGTAGCTGCAACCAGCCCGCGAGATGCGCGGCGCGAGACTTCATGCTTGCCGCACGTCCCACAGCATAAAGTGCCAAACCATACACAGCAGCATCGGCGAACATGTCAAGAGAGTCGGCGATCAAGCCAGTCGATTGAGCGATTAGGCCCGTCGTCAACTCAATCACAAACATGAAAGCGTTAATACCGAGCAAAAGGCGCAAAGTACGCGCCTGGGCGGCATCATCAATCGCAGCGGTAGAGGCAGGCGAGGAAGTTGCCTGCTTAGACTCTCGTAAAATAGCTCCAAGCTTAAGCGATTCGAGCTTTTGCAACAACTCATTGGGCGAGCCATTGTGGGTTGCTTTAACGACCCGGTTGCTTAAATCGAACGACAGCGATTGCACGCCGGGCACATCCTGGACGGCCATTCGAATCAGATTCTCTTCGGAGGCGCAATCCATCTTCGGTACGGAAAAGACACTCACCAGCAAGCCTGCCTCAACATTTACGCTCAACGGTTGAGTATCCAGTAAAATTGTACCTAGGTTAAGTGGCTGCAGGCGTTCCAGCAAGCGATTAGGTTCTCCCTGATGCCGGGCCTTGAGTTCTCGTCGGGACAGATCGAAGTGCAGCGACTCGATATTATCAATACTACTTAATGCCATGCGAATCAGGTTTTCTTCCGAAGGGCAATCCATCTTCGGTATAGAAAAGGTGCTCTCTTGATGATTGTTTTCAGTGGTCATGTGGCGACTTAAGAATTCAGGATATAACGATGCTAAACCCTATAGTTAGTATAAAGTCAATGGAGGCGGGATGAAGATCGGAGATTTAGCAAAAGCCGCCGGTTGCCAGCCCGTAACGATCCGCTTTTATGAGCGAAAGGGCCTGTTGGGCAACGCAACAAGAACCGAATCAAACTACAGGGTCTATGGTTTGCAAGCTCTAGAGCGACTGGCTTTCATTCGCAACTGCCGGGCATTGGGGTTGACATTGCGGGAAATCGCCAGACTCATCGCGATCCAAGACGATGCTGGCACGCCATGTCATGAAGTCAACGACTGCTTGGACAAGCACTTAGCTGACGCGCGCCTTCAAATGCAGAAACTGAAATTGCTGGAAAAGGATCTCACTCGGCTGCGTAACCGATGCTTAAATCCCGGTATGTCAGCCGAATGTGGCGTATTAAGCGAGCTGGCAGCAAAAAGTCAGATGGTAGCGCTTCGCACCCGAATTTAAGTGGTGTTTCAGGTCGAGAAAACAGGATAAACGCGGTCCATCGCTTGGCCCAAGTTCATTAAAGGCGAAACCACTCCAGCAGCGCACTTGCAAACATTTTGCGTCAAACCTTCAAACTAGATTTGCGAATATGAGCCGACTGATCTTCATCATTGAATCCAACCTTGTCTGGTTTGTGATTGGAATTGCATTACTGGGGTTATTGGTCCCAGCATCGGGCCAGTTTCTGGAGCCCGCAATCGGACTAATGCTGGCACTTTCGATGTTTGTCATAAGTCTGACGTTTGATGCGCATGACGTGCGGTTAGTACTTCGCAAACCATCAAGGCAGATTTTGGCGCTGGGATTCCTGCCGCATTTTTTGCAGTCATTCAGATGATTACTTCTCCAATAGCTGCGAAAAATCCTAGCTGGCGCTCATAATGGCATCATCATTGTCATCTAATCCAGTAGGTCTATAACTTCGCGGCAGACTTTACACAAATTGATGCAGTATAGGTAATTCTCTAGGCCTGCATGATGGAATTAATCTTCACCCACCAATGCGTCAATAATGGGGCAACTGGTCGAGTCGTCTGCTGCATTGCACCGAGCCACAAGCTGCAACAAAGTATCTTGCATTTTAGTCAGGTCGCGGATTCTCTCGCCAACAGACTTCAGCTTGCTTTCGGCCAGATCTTGGGTTTCGCGGCAGGAACTAGCGTTGCTCAAAACCAGCAGTTCAGACACCTCTGCCAAAGTAAAACCCAATAACTGGGCGCGTTTGATAAAGCTGATCCGCTTAACGTCGCCGACACCATATTTACGAATACCGTGCAGGGGCTTGGCAGGCTGTGCCAACATGCCCACGCGTTGGTAGTAGCGAACCGTTTCAACATTCACGCCTGCTGCCTGGGCCAACCCGCCAATGCTCAATATGTGTTTCTTAATCATGCCTATTGACTCCGTACTTGGGTACGGCTTTCACAATACCATTTTCACACTGCATTCAGAGTAATCAACATGAAACCACTTCAAAATACCGGCACCCTGATCGCAAGCGCACTGGCGGCATTCGGGGCTTCCATTTGTTGCCTTGGCCCGCTTTTGCTGCTGGCTGCAGGCGTGGGGGGCAGTTCGTTGCTGGGCATGGTCACCGCCCTGGAACCCTATCGACCCGTTTTGATCGCCATCACGCTCGGTTTGCTGGCGCTGGCTTATTACAAAATATTCTGGCGCAAAGCGGATTGCGAAAGCTGCAGCCGTGGCCAGAAAATGGTTTTCTGGGGCATCGCAGTGCTTTCACTGCTCATGCTGGCCGTGCCATGGTTCATGTAAAAATAAGGGGAAGGTCTGTCTCTTATACACATCTCCGAGCCCACGAGACCTCTCTACATCT
>CAJXPC010000058.1 GCA_913057845.1 uncultured Pseudomonadota bacterium | reverse complement strand
ACGAGATGTAGAGAGGTCTCGTGGGCTCGGAGATGTGTATAAGAGACAGCGCCATAACTGGGTAGTTCAGTTTGCACATATCCATAGATTAAATCGTGCACATCAGCATATCCTGGCGCCGAATTCATTGGTCCATCGACTAACGCTGCGAAACGTCCGCCGGAGGATAGCACACGACGAACTTCATTTAGCACTGGAGCAATTGGATTCATCAGTGTCAATGCCCAATGGCAAAGTACCACATCGATCGATTCATCCTTGATCGCTGTCAAATCCTGAGCGTTTAATTCAATTAGATCAACCGCACTATCTGGCAGACGGGCCTTAGCAAGTGCTAATTCTTCAGGAGACATATCTACTCCCTTTAATTGCAGCTTTGTATGGCGATCGTATAAGATTTTTAATAACGGTCCCGATCCGCAGGCAAGATCCAGCACACGGGTACCATCGATATCAGGCACAACCTCAGCCAACCATTCATAACTATTGCGTCCGGTCCCATCGCGGCAGGTGCTTGCGCACGTCTCAGTGAAACCTGTATTGCGTTGATGCACAGTTCTTAGATGGGCCAGTAGCGCTGTAGCGTCGGGGTGCTGATTTAGAGCAAGACTGTCGGTCCAGGTCGAGTTTAGGCCGCTCTGATCATTCATATTTTTTATCTTTTTTAGGCATTTAGAAAGTAATATCAACTAATCAGCTCGTCTATCTGATGTTTGAGCACTACGATAGTATCATTCAGGGTTTATCACTAATTGGCCAACAAATTGGATTTAGGGGGCTAACAGCAACGTCGCCTGGTTTTACATTGGGCATGAATTTCTGCCAGTCACCAGAAACCATTGTAGGCGCATTCATCACCCGCGCTCCATCTCTATAATAAGTATTGGCTAGAGCAATCCGGCTACGGTTAGTATGGTTCCGTGAGGCGGTATGAAAATTTAAATTATGATGAAAACTAACTTCGCCTAACTCGAATGGAGTTTCATTTACGGCTACCCGATTTTGTGAAAAAACTTCTGACACCCCACGGTCATAGCCGGTGCCAGTCTTTTCAAATGTAACAGCATTAACTATCTTGTGGACGTCGAGCGGATAGGCAAAAGAGAGCGGTCCCATCTCAAGTGGGATGGGTTGCGCTGGCGCCCAAGCGGTAACCACGTCATTGGTATCTAATGGGAAATGATGGTCATCGAAGTGCCATGGTGTTCGACCACAACCAGCTTGTTTTGCTAGAACATTGTCATGGTAAAGTCTAACTGCAGGTACTTTAAGCAGATTTGCTGAAATTTGTCCCAGACGTGGTGATAGTACATAGGCACGTAGTAGTGAGTTTTCGGGCCAGATCATTTCTAGACTCAGAAACCGGTTATGTGCTCCTTTATCGGGATCAACATCAAATTCTTTTTTTAATAGTTTAATTAATTCAGTTCTAAGTTTTAGCACGGCGCCAGGTGAGAAAACCTTCTTGAGTTTGATGAAACCATTTGTTCTAAAAAAATCGATTTCATCATTTGTCAAAGGATAAGGCTCGGCCAGTTCGGACATAACCTCATCGTCACTGGGGATTGCAACATTAGGTAACGGTTCGGCAGTGATCAGCGTATCTTCTTTAACGTCGTTCTCTGCAAGACTGACATACCAATCCCACCAGGCTTGGTTATCCTTATCCCAAGGCTTACTGATATCGGTAGCATCAGTTGTTTTAGAATTTAACTTGTCTTGAGAGGCTATCATTCAGCTTTATTTATACACAGTTATCTTGCTATTTGTAAGCGCAAACTTTGACCTGAGTTGCCCATTTCGTCGGGAAAAGAGTCTCGTTTGTTAAAGCCTACGTCTATAACTAAATGTTGATCTTCTTGTTTTGCGCGCTCTCTTCCTACCTCGCTTGTGCCAGACAGTCCTCTAGGCGCAGGTGGATGAGATCGATTGAGTACTCTCTTGAGCGTTAAAACGATGCTATCAGCTCATCTGATGAAAGGGTTTGGTTCTTGATTTCATTCGGCATATATCACAGCGAAATAATTCTTTGGATCAGTCCATATTTGAGTTCTCACAAAGCCGGCATTTTTTAATAATTCACTAATTGCTTCAACCGTGTACTTGTGAGAGTTCTCAGTGTGTATCAGGTCTCCCTTATTAAGGACTTTAGAATTTCCAGGCCATGTAATAGTTACTTTCTCGAGAGTTTCAAGAAAAAGCTCAACTCTGTTTTCTGTGTGATTAATTATTACCTTATGATCGAATTGATTAATGTCGAAGTTAGATCCTAAGGTTGAATTAACCGAGTTCAAAATATTAAGATTAAAAGCAGCCGTTATTTTTAGAGGATCGTCATATGCTAATTTCAAAATAGCGTCTTCCTTCATCAGGTCAACGCCAAATAATAGTCCGCCGCCTTTAGCTTGATTCTTAATTTGACGAAGTAGATGAAGTGCTTCGGAAGTTAGAAAATTTCCTATGCTGGAACCAGGGTAAAAAAAGATCCGTTTGGTTTTAGAAATAGATTCAGGAATCAATATTTGATTTGAAAAATCCATACCCATGCATTGCATCTCGATGTGTGGGTATTTACCTGCCAATTTTGTTACCGCATCTTTTAGATACTCGATTGAAAAATCAATAGCTAAATAGTTTGAAGGCTTGAGAGAGTTGAAAAAAGATTCTGCTTTCTGGCAATTTCCAGCACCTAAGTCAATTAGGGTGCCTCCAACGCCAATCGCATCGATGATTTGGTTTTCGAAGCGGGAGAAAATATCTTTCTCAGTGTTGGTTGGGTAGTACTCAGGCAGTAAGGTTATGGCAGTAAATAGATGCGAACCTAGAGGGTCGTATAAAAATTTTGGAGAAATTGATGGTGAGTCTGCTAATAGGCCGATCTCTATCTCACGAGCAAGATCATGATGGCCCGTTGAGTTATTTTCTAATATGGTGGGGGATTGCATATGGTCACTTTAGAATAAAGTTAATTGGGACAATGATAAGTTTGATAGGTTCTGTTCCTTGATTTTATACGGATTCAATCAAGGAAAAACAGGGTGGCGGAGAGTAATGGACTCTCTGTCGAGAGTCTTTAAAGTCTTGTAATCGTTCATATTATTTAATCTATAAGTAAAACATGTTACACGTATAGCTTACACAAACGTGAAAATCTATATGCCACCATTCATTCAAAAATGTTTCAATCTCTATTACGCTCGGCTCCGTATTTCAGTGGAGCTTAGAGAGCATTTCAAGAAACGAGATTTTTTTAAAATTCAAGAACCGCTAGTATAACCGAAGCTGAGTCCAAAGCCCTTATCGTCTTGGCTGGTTGGAAAAGACAGATCGCTGCCGCGCGCGTCTTGTCTCGAGTCCGACCATGATTTCAGGTGAGTTTCACAAATTTATGCCGGCAATCGAACCAGGAGATATCATCGACAGTGAATACAATCCTGTATGCTATTCATGCACTGATTAACTCGCAAAAGAGAATGTTTTGGATAGGTCTTTATGAGTCAGTCTGAAAAACAAACATTCGGTTTTAGTCATGCGGATTCACCACGTCTAATGACTATGATCGCGCTCATTATCGCAGGAGAGGCTATATTCTCCCTACCGTTTCACGTAACCCGATTCTTTCGTCCCACATTCTTGGAAGTTTTTGAGTTCAGTAACATGCAGTTGGGGCTTGTCCAAGCTTCCTATGGCGTGATTGCAATGTTGGCGTATTTTCCGGGTGGGCAGCTCGCCGATATGTTTTCTGCGCGCAAACTCTTAGCCGCGTCGCTGATCGCGACAGGGCTTGGCGGACTCTACTTCGCGCAGATTCCAACCTACCAAGGCCTGCACTTACTCTTTGGCTTTTGGGGGTTTACCACCATCCTGTTATTTTGGGGCGCGCTGATTCGTGCCACTCGCGAGTGGGGCGCAGACTCGGCCCAAGGGCGCGCCTTCGGCATATTAGATGGTGGCCGCGGGTTATTCGCGGCATTGATTGGCGTGATCGCGGTTTTTGTCTTACGTAGCTTTTTTCCCGACGATGTGGCAATGGCCACTGATGTTGAGCGTATTTTGGCGCTTCAGTATGTGATTTATTGTTATACGTTTTTCACTTTTTTGGCAGTGCCTTTAGTTTGGCTGTGCGTGCCCGAACCGGCAGTGGGTCTAGTAAACGCGAATTTATTCGCCAACAGGCCAGGCCTGTTGCGGCGTACGATCGATGTCATGAGATTACCAACCGTTTGGTTACAATCACTCATCATTGTAGCGGCCTACGTGGGGTACAAGGGTATCGACAATTATTCTCTGTTTGCCTATACCGCTTATGCGTTGAATGAAGTTGAAGCCGCTGAGTTGACTGCCTATAGCGTTTGGATACGCCCTCTTGCTGCCGTTGGTGCTGGTCTTCTGGCGGACCGTATTTTGCCGTCTAGGGCAACAGCCTTATGCTTTGCACTTATGATATTTTGTTTTGGGTTTCTCTCTTTAGATACCCCAAATGTGTCCCTGATTTGGATTCTGTTCGCCAATGTGATTGTCACTAGTGCCGCCGTATTTGGGTTGCGCGGCATCTATTTTGCGATGTTCGAGGAGGGTCACGTGCCAGCCCTCGAAACGGGCACCGCGACAGGGCTGGTTTCTGTCATTGGTTTTACGCCGGATATTTTTATGGGCCCTATGTCCGGATGGATTTTGGACCGCTCTCCGGGTTTGCAAGGTCATCAAGACTTTTATCTTCTGATGGCTTGCTTCGCTTTTCTCGGACTACTTGCAAGTGTGTTGTTTGGTCGTATCGCAAGAAAGCCTGCGCGCAGCTGAACCAAAAGTGCAATCGAGCAACATTCGACTAGCAAGCGACTCACAACTAGATGCAAAAAAACGCATTAGTCGATTTGTCCTTCCTTTGTACAACTTTGTAATGCGCGAGTTGCTTTAATTCCACTTATTAAATGTCTGCCAAGCTACCTATAGACCACGTAACCCTGTGTAGACCGTCCCCCGGGGGTGTTTAGCTCTTATAGAAAATATCTTGAGTCTTCCTAATTAGATAATCAAAAAAAGGTGAGAACCTCATAGCGGTCTATGCCTCTGGAGGAGTGAGGCCCGATCGCTACATAACCGACATTAAGATTGCCTGAGGTTATCTAGGAAGTAGATGAGAGTGTCTAGATTATCGTGGCCGTAGTGAGACAGTAGTGTGGCGATTGGGTGGCTTTCTAGATCAGGTTTTTAAAGTTACAGAAACGCGTTTATTATGTGGAGATGTAGAGCAAGAAGTTATTGAGTTAAATTTGAATAAATGAGGGGTTGAGGGGATTATGAAAAAAGTACTTATTGTGATTACTGTCGTTCTTGGGTTATCGTTTTCAATTGCTGGAAATGCGAAAAAACTCTCACCGTCTGAATCTCGTGACGTGTTATTGAATGGTGAAACGATTGCGTCAGGTTATGACGATGGGCTGCGTGTTGCTTTGAGATGGAAGGGCGAAATTGTCTACTGTGTAGTGGAGGATGAAGAAGAATACAAGTGTTGGGTCGAGGATTAAGTTGCTTTGGCGCTCGCAAACAGTTCGTAGAAGATCAAGCAGAGAAGGTGACATTAAATTCTGATGTGTTCGGATTAATAGCTTACTTCGAAGATAAGACTTAAACCATGAGGCGTCACTTCTAAGTGGAATATTGAGTTTGGAATACGAATATTCATGTAAAAGATGGTTAATAGTCGTTTGTCATACTGGGGCCAGCATTGGTTTTGTAGGCCCCACATAGGTATATATTCATGGAATGTCACACAGATGAGTGTTGATATCTGGTAACTATTTTAATAGGGGATCGAGAGTCACTGGTAGGTGTTGGACTAATTTCGAGTAACAGGTGCTGCTGCATAGAAGCAACCCTCGCAGAAATGGATATTCTGCGAGGCTATTTTTTACTTCGTTGGGATAATTACTGTGTCGATGACGTGGATGACGCCATTTGTTGCTTCAATGTCAGCCGTAACAACATTAGCGTTCTCCACCATTACACCAGACATGGCGTTCACTTTTGCCATTGAGCCATTCAGCATCTTCACCTCTAAAGATTTTCCTGCGATGTCGCTGGACATAACTTTACCAGGCAGCACATGGTAGGTGAGTATATTCACCAAATCGTCTTTATTTTCTGGCTTTAAAAGGCTGTCAACTGTACCCGCTGGCAAGGCTGCAAAGGCGTCATCAGTGGGAGCAAAAACAGTAAACGGACCATCACCCTTTAAGGCATCAACAAGTCCAGCTGCTTTTAGTGCAGCAACTAGTGTATTGAAACTGCCTGCCTGAACCGCTGTATCAACGATGTCTTTTGGACCATGGTGGCCAGCTAATGCAGGAAATGAAAAAGTGGCTGCTACGATGCCAGCAATAAATAATCTACGAATCATGGGGGTTTCCTTTGGCAAATATGCCGGTCAATGGCTGAAGAAAAACTCTTTAACCTTCCAACTTCTGAGTCGTGTCAGATGAAATGGTTCACGTCTGAGCGGCGATCACCTTTTGTCTGGTCCTTGTTGTCTTTCAGCAACTCGACGGAGAGCCTGTTTAGGCGGCTCGTGGCGCGTATATCAAAGGAATTTTCTTTGATCTGCTGAATTAAGATGATGTCAGCAAGGGGCAAGAAGAAAGCGAATTTGTTGGGAAAATCTTTGTATTCTCACGCTTGAAGCGAAAGACGAGGAGGAAAGCTACGAGATTGGTTATTCGCATCTAAAGAAGCAAGGTTATGACATTGAGGCTGTGAGCTCTTTCGAGAGGTATAGGTTTGATGTTGATGTAATTAAGGCTGCCTTGTGAAAGTGAACTTCATTTCACTCTTTTTTGTATCTCGCAAGCTACTTATAGATCACGTAACCCTGTGTAGACCCTCCCCCGGGGTGTTTAGGGGTGGAATAAAGGGTACAAATTGGTACAAGGGTGTGGTACAAAGCCAGAAATCATGACTTTGTAACTTATTGATTTATATAGATTAAATCAACTGAAAATAGGGTGGCGGAGAGTGAGGGATTCGAACCCTCGATAGGGCTATAAACCCTATACTCCCTTAGCAGGGGAGCGCCTTCAGCCGCTCGGCCAACTCTCCTTTCGGCAACGCTAAGAGCGTGCCGAGAGCGTGTATTCTATTCGAAACTGCTTCCGTTATCTAGCCGGTTATTCTAGTTCGAAGGCTTGGTGGAGCGCTCGCACGGCAAGTTCCATGTATTTCTCATCAATGACGGCCGTGATCTTTATTTCCGAGGTTGAGACCATTTGTATGTTCACACCCTCATTAGCTAGCGCAGCAAACATTTTACTCGCCACTCCGACATGAGAGCGCATTCCAACGCCCACTAGCCCAAGCTTGCAAATCTTATCGTCCCCGACTAAATCTTGAGCTCCGATATCCGCTTGGACTGGCTTTAAAATATCAAGAGTTTTGTTTAAGTCGTTGCGATGTACCGTGAACGAGAAATCTGTTTTTTTATCAGTACCGACATTCTGTACGATTACATCGACCTCAATATTAGCTTTTGCAATTGGATCGAGAATCTTAAAGGCGATACCTGGTGTATCTGGCACCCCACGCATGGTGACTTTTGCTTCATCACGGTTAAAAGCAATACCAGAAACTAGAGCGGCTTCCATAGTCCCATCATCCTCAAATGTTATTAATGTTCCCGATTGCGATTCCTCGTCAATCGAAAGGTCGGGATCGGTTAGGCTGGATAGCACGCGTAGCCTCACGCGATACTTCCCTGCGAACTCTACCGAGCGAATTTGTAATACCTTTGAACCTAAGCTGGCCATCTCAAGCATTTCCTCAAAGGTGACCGTTTTCAATCGACGCGCATTAGGCACAACTCTAGGGTCTGTGGTGTATACCCCGTCGACATCCGTGTAAATTTGACATTCTTTTGCCCCGAGCACTGCTGCAATAGCGACTCCAGACGTGTCAGATCCGCCGCGCCCCAATGTCGTGATGTTTCCCTCTGCATCGACACCTTGAAACCCAGCCACAACAATGACTTTTCCTGAGTTTAGGTCGTCTTGTATCCGATCTTTGTCAATGTCTAGGATGCGTGCTTTGGTGTGTGCATCATCAGTAAGGACACGTATCTGCGCGCCAGTATAAGATTTTGCAGGGCAGCCTAGTTCGATCAAGGCCATGCATAAAAGGCCGATAGTTACTTGTTCACCAGTCGAACAGACAACATCTAACTCTCTGGGGTCAGGTATGGATTGAATGGCCTGGGCTAAGTCGATGAGACGATTGGTCTCACCAGACATAGCGGATACCACCACAACGACGTCATGTCCCGCGTTTTTCCATTTCGCGACACGTCGTGCAACATTTTTGATGCGGTCTGTCGAGCCTACCGAGGTTCCGCCGTATTTTTGTACAATTAGAGCCATCTTGATTTTAAATTGATTCTAAAGAGCGGGCATTTTAACGCAAGTCAACCAAGATATTTTCATTTGATTAGTTACGCTCAATACTGATTTTGTTATAATTCGCAACCTCATTATGCGCCCGTAGCTCAGCTGGATAGAGTACACGCCTGTCTCTTATACACATCTCCGAGCCCACGAGACCTCTCTACATCTCGT
>CAJXPC010000057.1 GCA_913057845.1 uncultured Pseudomonadota bacterium | reverse complement strand
GAGGTCTCGTGGGCTCGGAGATGTGTATAAGAGACAGTAATAAGACACGAAATACTCAACCGCATTTTTTGGAAAAAAATCCTTAAATTCGGAGTAGAGTTGTGCCGCTAAGGTTTTATTAGGAGCGATGACTATCGCAGGACGTCCTGATCGAGCGATCACGTTGGCCATCGTAAAGGTTTTTCCTGAGCCCGTGACGCCAAGTAAGGTCTGATGCGACATCTGACTCGTTAAGCCCCTCAAAAGAGCCTCTATGGCCTCTGGTTGATCTCCTGCGGGTTCGAATAGCTGGTTGAGTAAAAATGGACTATTGGGGAATCTGATCAATTTTTCTGTAGACAAAATCTAGTGGGCCTTGTTTCTTGTGGAATTACCATGAACACGTGCGGTACAATAATGCCCGTTTATTTCTAACGCATATCTTAACAACGACCAGTATATGACGACTTCCGCTTTTAGTACTGTTGAATTAGCACCCAGTGACCCTATTTTAGGGCTTACTGAACTTTTTAAGTCAGATGCGAACCCTAATAAGGTTAATTTAGGCGTTGGGGTCTACTACGATGATGCAGGCTCTGTGCCTTTGCTTGAATGCGTCAAATCGGCTGAAGCACGCGTTGTAGGCAAACAAGCCGCTCGCCCTTATCAGCCCATTGATGGAAACGCGAATTACGGCAAATTGGTTCAAGCTCTTCTTTTTGGAGCTGAGTCTGACGCATTGGCTGAGAACCGAATCATCACGGCGCAGACTTTGGGTGGCACGGGTGCCCTTAGAGTTGGTGCGGACTTCTTAAAGCAAGTGGTCGGTTGCTCTGATGTCTGGATTTCTGATCCAAGCTGGGAGAACCATCGTGGCATTTTTCAAAATGCCGGTCTCAAAGTCAACGTCTACCCCTACTACGATTCAAACACCGGAGGCATCGCGTTTGATCAGATGGTCGAACAACTCAAAACGCTCCCAAAACAATCCGTAGTGTTACTGCACGCTTGCTGTCACAACCCAACTGGTGTGGATCTGAATACGGAACAGTGGAAAATCATTGCTGAGCTCATCGTTGAGCACGCATTAATTCCGTTTCTTGACATTGCATATCAAGGTTTTGGGGTCTCGCTCGACGAAGATGGTTTTGTGGTGCGCCTGTTCACGGAACGCTGTAAAAACTTAATTATCTCCAATTCGTTCTCGAAGTCATTCTCCCTATACGGAGAGCGTATCGGTGGCCTCTCGATTGTGTCCAGCTCTGCAGAGGAAGCAAAACGTGTACAAAGCCAGTTAAAACGGCTTATACGCACCAATTACTCGAACCCACCTATCTATAGTGGCGCGGTAGTCGAGACGGTGCTTGCTGACTCGGACCTTAAGAGCCAATGGGATACTGAGCTTGGAGGTATGCGTGAGCGCATCAAACACATGAGATTAGAATTATCGAGCAATATTGCAAAACTCTGTCCGGATGTTGATTTTTCCTTCATCACGAGACAACAAGGCATGTTTTCCTATTCGGGTCTAACCCGAGAGCAAGTGGTTAGGCTTAGAGAGGAATACTCGATCTATGCCATTGAAAGTGGTCGGATTTGTGTTGCAGCCCTCAATTCAAAAAATATTGGTGTGGTTTCAGAAGCCATAGCTAAAGTGATTACCTAAGCACTCTAGTTGACCAACCGACTGCGAATCACTATCATAAGCGCCTTCCGATTCCTCGATAGCTCAGTTGGTAGAGCAACTGACTGTTAATCAGTGGGTCCCAGGTTCGAGTCCTGGTCGAGGAGCCAGTTATAAGAAACCGATATTGTAATGATGTCGGTTTTTTATTGTCTATTACCGTCTCATTATAGATTAGATAAAACCTTTAAGTTGTTGATTTTATGCGGATTACACACCTTAAAAAATCCTAATCTCACTATTTAAAAGTTGTGGGCCTATGTCCTACAATGCTTTCAGGCGGATTTAACAACAAAGGGGAAAATTATGGAACGTGTCGGAGGCTGTTTGTGTGGGGAAACGCGATATGAAATAGTGGGTGATCCGGTTAGAGTAATCTATTGCCATTGTAATGATTGCAAAAAGCAGACGAGCGCTCCCTATTCAATAGTGGCTAGTTATGCGAAGGAGCAAGTTTCTATTCAGAAGCCGGGATTTTTAAAAACCTATGAGTCAGTTGGTGATTCGGGTATGCCAGTCAAACGTACGTTCTGTAGTAACTGTGGGTCCCCAATTTTCTCTGAGGTCCATATGACACCGGAAATGTTGCACATTAAAGCAGGAGGCTTTGACGATATGTCGTGGCTAGAACCTAGTGCTGAAATTTACACGAAAGATAAGGTTCGATGTGCGAATATCAATGAGTCGATTGATAGCTACGCTGGCGGCCGGCCACGAAAGTAAATATGTTTGGTCGCAAAAAATTTGTTAGTTTATCGTTCAATGCTAACTAAAATATAGAGTAATTGATATGTTCACTGAACAAGAATTTATTTCCGATAAACCACGTCTAGCCATTACCCTTTCCTTGGTTTAGGTCTTGATGGTGGTGATCACGCGCAACCGCAAGCGAGGGCTGAACGTCCGCCTTCAGTCAGCACTCTACGTTGCTGAAGCTAAAATACTGGGCATGATCCTTATGAATATTTGAAAGAGGTGCTAACGAAGCTGCCGACGCAGAAGAATAACGCCATTGATGAGTTACTGCCGCACAACTGGACGCCAACGGTCACCAGCAAGGTGTGATGGCCGGACGCTTACAAAATAGGTGATCAGTGTCATCCGGACGGTGCCGTGTAGTGGCGAGTGATGGAAATTCCGGAATTTCGGGACGAGCGAACGTCGTCCAGCGCCGATTGCCCGTATTAACGGCTCAGAGCACCTTATCCGAGATCGTCTGTGCGTAAGGCACCGAAGCTTTAAAAGATGGGCGCTGCTCCAGACGCTCGCTTAGATCGGCGAGATTTGGGTACAACGTGCGACACTGCAATTCTGGGTACCGCACATCAAAATAGCGGACCATGGTGCCGACAGCAACATCGCCAAGACTGAAGGAATCGCCCACGCACCATTCGCGCTCGCCAACCATGCGCGCAACCGCGCGCACGCCGCCGTCGATCTTACGCTGCTGACGCCTAATCCACAGATTGCTGCCGCCGTCGGGCCGCTGGCGCTCGAAAAAAATCAACACGACGGCGTCCAGCACGCCGTCACAAAGCACTTCGAGCTTGCGCGCCCGAAGGACCCCGTCGACGTCTGGGGGTAGCAGAGGCGGTAGAGGATGCTTGAGCTCCAGATACTGGAGGATGTAGCTCGACTCGTAGAGGCTTGTGCCATCGTCAAGAATGAGCACTGGTAACTTCTCTAGCGGATTGTACTTAGGTGTGCTGGTTGTACTATCCCAGGGAACCTCCGTTACGAGCTCGAAGGACAGGTTCTTTTCCGCCAGCGCGATGCGCACTTTACGAGCATAAGGGCTGGGGGTGGCGCTGAGCAACTTGAACATCGCAAACTCCTGACAGGTCGGAAACAAGCGAGCGACATTAACACAAATCGCTCTCTCAGCAGCCGAGAAGACCCCTGGCCACATCTATTAAATCAGTGCCGATCACGTCCGGCTTAGGATAAAAGGGAAGAAAGCCACTAGTTGCTCTGTTATAGGGACAAGCACAGTTACCTCGGTGAGTGGCAATAAAAAAGGGTCTTTCATATATGATATAAAAGACCCCAATTTGGGAGGTGCTACTTTTATGTGCTTAAGATTTAACCTATCTTTTTGAGGAAAGCTTTAAGCTGACCATCAATAAATTTGATATCTTCTTTGCTCCCGGCTATCTCTGTCATGCATCCGACCAAATGTCCGTAATCGGACTCGACTGGAATAAGCTTTGCATTTGGCATCTCGGCTACTTCAGCCACAAGATCTCTAGGTGGGAAACATATATCGCTCGTGCTCGGCATAACCAAGGCAGGACATTTAATGTTGGCTAGCGCTTTTTTCCAATCGCCACCAAATTGTGCATGGTTACCTAGATCGCCAGCTTGCCATTTTTTAACCTGGCTCAGCAGATCGTTCGCGTCAAGACTATTGAAATAGCCATTAAAAAACCCGCGATATGCCTGAAGGTCCTTGTGCTCTCCAAAGGTCTTTAAATGTAAACCTTTTTTGTAAAACACATCCGCAGCATATTGTGAAATATAGTTTTGTGCAAAAGCGTTAATGCCTTGTGTTGGCGCGGTCGTGTACTCGCCCCCATTGAATACTGGATCTAATTCTAGGGCGTTGACGCAACCTTCCAATGCCATCCAATTTTGAGTGGTTGTTTTAGCGGTTCCACATAGCGGAACGATACCGCCAGTTTTAGAGCCATGCAGCGCCCCCCAATGAAACGCTTGTTGCGCGCCCATAGAGAAGCCGAAGTACATCAATGGATTAGTAATCCCAAAATACTCAGTAATTAGTTTGTTTTGCGCATTTATATCGTCGTAATAGTTGATCGCAGGAAAGTTGGATGCACCCTGGCCATTGGACTGGTTGCTGGGTGACGAGGAGTGTCCACTACTTATTTGGCACGCTGTGATGATTGCGTATTTTGTAGGGTCAAGTGCGCGGTCCACACCGTAGCCCATAGAATTAAAGTTATGACTTCCCGTAAAGCATGTCGGAAAAATGATTGCATTATCTTTAGCGGAATTTAGTTTACCTTGAATATCTACTAATAAGTAAGCATCCTTTAGTACTTCGCCGCTTTGTAATGCAAAGTCACCCAAGGGGAATTTAAATGTTTCTTGGGCCCAAGGTTTTTCTTCTTGAGCGAACGCAGAACTGATCGCGAATGGGTTTAAATTTGCAATGGCTGCCAAGGATAAACCTTTTAAGCTCACGTCCATAAAGTCTCTTCGGTCCATAGTTACTGCTCCTCATTTTTATATAATTTTTTTATATATCGGCTCAAATAAAACTAATTGTTTTATTCTAATAAAAATATATCACACATTCAGTTTTTTACGCAACCCAACATGACGCAGTATCGGCCCAGGCAAAGGTAAGATAGGATAGGATGACCCTAACAGGTACACCCTTAGGAGAGAGTGATGCGTTTTGTATTTATATTGATGATGTTAATGTCGTTTTCTGTCCACGCAGAGTGGAGATCAAACGGAGGCAATGTTTACTCGCAAGATGTAGAACTTAATCCGTTGACCCAACGGGTGTCCGTTCAGTTATTAATTGATGACGTTTCGGGTGATAGCTCGATTATTAATCACATGCAATATCAATGTGACAACGGAGTCCCTATAAAAGAGCGTAATTTTTGGCATGCCTACTACGAAGGACGCATGGGCACAGGTAACGTTGCCTACGGAAGCGAGGGTGCCCCTTGGGTACCCCATGAAGACAACAGATTTACCGTGATAGCCATTTTGCTGTGCCAAGACCTTTAGCTCCTGGATTTTAGGTATAGATCTGACCCCCAGTACACTCAATACATCACAAAGCTAGAGCTTCGCTCATCGATCAAAACACACGAATTCTAGATCGTTAGGCTCCCCTTTACGGTAGCTTCCCAAAAAAACCTCATCCGTCTCATTGCAAGCCCTACTCGCACTGATGGCTAATTGTTCGTCTGAAATAAGAAAAGTCCATTCACACACATTATTCCAACTGTATGTAAAACCATCCTTTTTCATGTCCCATTTATCGAAATAGCCAGCTCGTAAAATTATTTTTCGATTATCATTTGAACAATATCCTTCAATTGACTCTGGACTAGCGCCAACTAAGCGATATTTCGACCCCAGCTTTACAATGCTGATATGTGCATAAGTTTCGTTTACCCAAGATCCTTCTATTGGTCTGAGATCATCCACGCGCGACCTAACGCGCCATATGCGAGATTCATAAATTTTCCCAATACATTTCATGTTGTCGCCACATTTATCCCTTTTTTCCACGAAGGTTCTAGCCTCCACAAGATATTGTGTTCGAGTTAATAACTGTCTGAGGCCGTCAATATGCGTCGACAATTCATAATCTAGTGCAGACAGCGTCGAAGATGCGCAAATCGCTGTTTGCGTGCGGGAAAGACCGCCTCCACAATCAAATGAGGGCTTTAATTTGAGCTCATCAGCCAATGCACCGTCGCCACAATACGTAATGAAAAACGAGAAGGCTACGATAAAAGTAGAGACTATGGTTTTACCTTGAAGTAGACGCATTTTATCAACTTATAGATTAAACATACCCACAGTCAATACATGGCAGCACGGATCGAGCGCTGTTAGTAATGGATCTATCATCGTTTTATTTTTAAGAAGTGAAGGCAGTGTCCATGACAATTTTGGCATGACGTTTCGTTAGGTGGTTGAATGGGTACTTAATGAATAGTTAAGTTGAATCACATGTTGATTTAACGGATAACGCAATTAAAATACCAGATACTGCTGAGTATGGATTAGTCTGCGGCTGGTCTTTTAAAACCGTAATGACTATTTTTGTAAGTTTCTGGCTGTCCCAAGAGTCTGGGAGGCAAACTGGCTTTCCATGGACCAAAAATGCATACGGCTGGTCTTTGAGTTGCTCTCGAGTCTGGTGTCGAGCACCTTCGACGACACCCATTACAAAAGCCATGCATGGTTCTTCATCAACCTGGCATTCCCTTAGAAATTGCTCCACAGTCACGAATCCAGCGTTAGCGTTCGTAGATGTTGCAATGAGCATTAAAAATAAAAAAATGAGTCGACTCATTACAACTCAGGTACTTTTACCGTTATTTCGAACGAGGAATACCATGATGCTAAATCCTTAATTTGGTCTTTTGTTAAAGTCTGGGCAATCAAACTCATTCTGCGATCATGTCTGTCGCCTTTTTGATAATCAATTAACGATTTTTCAAAATATAGCGAACTCATACCAGCAAGATTTGGAGCCTCTGGATTTCTCGATACGCCATCTTTACCGTGACAGACCGAACATTGGACTGACAGTTTTTTACCGTTTGCCATGTCCGCTGACATACCGACATTACTGAGCATTAAACCAATACAAAAAAGTACAATTCGTTTCACCATCTGCTCCAAGTAAAAAAAAACCCCTGGCAAAAGGCCAGGGGTTTAATTGAGACCTTATTAACTACCGACGTAAGAGATCCTGTAGATCGCGCCTGCGTAATCATCTGAAACAAGCATTGAGCCATCTTTCATCATGGTGACAGAAAATGGACGACCGTCATACTCTTGATTTGCATTCAACCAACCCTCAGCAAATGGCTCCATTGTGGCATTGCCTTCATCATCAATGAAAGTCACCATTACGCGAGCACCACAAGGTGTTGTTTTATTCCATGAGCCATGTTGTGCGTGGAAAATAGCGTTCTTATATTTAGCAGGAAACTGATCGCCCGCATAAAACGCCATACCTAAATCAGCACAATGAGCAGCAGTTTCTACTACTGGATGAACGATGCCCTCTGGAGGAGTGTGACCGGCGTACTCGTTGGTTCTAACGGTACCACCACCAAACCATGGATGACCGAAATGCTGGCCAGCTGCAGTTTGACGATTCAACTCACCTGGTGGAATATCATCGCCCATGCCGTCGACCTGGTTGTCTGTCCACCATAGTTCACCCGTAACTGGATGGAAGTCTTGACCAACAGAATTACGAACGCCGTAGGTGTAGACCTCTCGGTTTGAACCGTCACGATCCATCCGGATAATGCCACCAATACCTGTTTCTGCGTATAGCTCTAGCTTATCTTCTGGCGAGACATTGTAAGGCTGACCAAGAGAGATGTAGACTTTATTATCAGGACCGATATCGATCACTCGAGCAGTGTGGTTATAGCTCTCTTCGCCTTCGGGAATTAACTCTCCCTTAGCTACGATGTCAACTGCTACAACATCTGGACCTTCAAAGAAAAATTCAGCTGCTGGGAAAAGACGAACTTGGTTACGTTCTGCAATGTACAGAAAACCATCTTTTGAAAACTGAACACCGTTGGGTACATCAAAAGAAAGTGATGGCGCGAAGTCTTTAACTTCATCAGCAACACCGTCTCGGTCTCGATCTGATACAACCCACACTTTGTCCTTACGTGTGCCGACAAATAGAGCGGTTCCCTGAGGAGCCATTGTCATATCACGCGCATCTGGAACAATAGCGTAAAGATCGATCTTGAATCCATCTGGCAACTTCACGTTGTTCAGTACGTTACGAATATTGTCAGCTTTTGGGCCTTCCTGAGCAATGTACGTATGGTCGCCCATAGTCTTACCAGATGTACCAAAAATACCGACGTTATTTTCTTTGGCAACTACTCCTGTGGCGAATGCTAAGCCAGCAAGACATGCTGCAGTTTTTTTAAATTTCATTAATAAATGCTCCCTAAGATTCATATTCTTAATTACTACACTAATTTAATCTGTCCTCTACGATGTACGATAAATTTTATATACATTGAGATAAAGAACAGAAGTATGAACGAGTGATGACCCATTGGTTCCCCGGGATAGGTGGTAACCTATTTAATTCCGAGCGCGGTGATACTACCACCCATATCTTTAGAGACAAGTAAGTGGTATCAGATGTGAATTATAATGCCGGAACAAAGCATTCTGGAGATTAGATCTCCGGGTTTTTTCTTACTGAGGGGCGTCACTGAAAGGGTTTGTTTGGATCCACTCAACGATCTCTCAAAAACAGTTTTGGACATTACGGAATGACATTCCAGGGCCATCCCTACGAGTAAAATCAAACCCAGTTGAAGGTATGGCGACGTCAGTGATTGGAAAAGGCATTTGCATGCCGTGAAG
>CAJXPC010000056.1 GCA_913057845.1 uncultured Pseudomonadota bacterium | reverse complement strand
GAGATGTAGAGAGGTCTCGTGGGCTCGGAGATGTGTATAAGAGACAGGTTCAAGAACAGTCTGCCTATGACTTACTCTTATCGACATGTTATACCGTGTGGCTTAAAGCCTCTCCCAAGGAACACATGGATCGAGTGGTAGCGCAAGGCGACTTGCGACCAATCGCTGGAAACAGTAAAGCGATGGAGCAACTTAAAGAGATCCTTATAAAACGACAATCAAGCTATGAAAAAGCAGATATAACAGTAGCCACTGACGGGAAAGATCCACACATCATTGCAAGTCAGATCTTAGCGGATCGAACTCTTCGTAAACTAATACAACATACAAGCTGATCAAATCTCCTAATGATGACGAAACCTTCACCTCAAGAAATAGAAGCGAGCCAAGCCCAAATGGTCCAGTTCGATACCCGTCCAGATCTTTATAAACACTGGACCCTGTCCATAAGCGACAGCACGGCAACACTGCGTATGGACGTAAATGAAGATGCTGGACTAAAGCCCGGCTACAAACTGAAGCTCAACTCATACGACCTAGGTGTTGACATTGAACTCTATGATGCAATCAATAGAATAAGATTTGAGCACCCAAAGGTCACATGTGTTGTGATCACATCCGCGAAAGAAAGAATGTTTTGTTCTGGTGCGAACATTTATATGCTCGGACAGTCAACGCACCCTTGGAAAGTTAACTTTTGTAAGTTCACCAATGAAACACGAAACGGCATCGAAGACTCAAGCCGGCATGATGGCTTAAAGTTTCTTGCCTCCATCAACGGCACGGTTGCCGGGGGAGGCTATGAACTCGCACTCGCTTGCGACAAACTCCTTATGATCGATGACCGATCCTCCAGCGTGAGCCTCCCTGAGGTGCCTCTACTAGGCGTCCTCCCAGGGACCGGTGGGCTGACGCGAGTTATCGACAAAAGAAAAGTTCGAAGAGATTTAGCCGACGTGTTCTGCTCCACAACTGAAGGAGTCAAAGCAGACCGCGCACAGGCCTGGGGGCTTGTAGACGAAATTGCGAAACCAAATGACTTTAGCTCAATTGAAAAAAAAATCGTCAAGGAATTATCTTCAGAAAGCACACGACCCCACGATGCAACCGGCGTGAATCTAACCCAATTAAAGCGAACCATAGATAGCGCGGGGATACATTATTCAAACGTAGACATCACTATCGATCGCACATCTCGGACCGCAACAATCACTATCAACGCACCACCACCGATAACAGACGAGAGTCTGGAATCCATTCACCAGCAAGGATGCGATTGGTGGCCATTAACATTCGCTCGAGAGCTTGATGACGCGATTTTACTGCTTCGAACCAATGAACTTGAGATCGGCACCTGGATTTTTAGAACAGTTGGAAATTGTAGTGACGTCCTCAAAATGGATGAAATCATAGTAGCGCATCAAGAAGATTGGCTTGTTAAGGAAACAATCGGATTTTTGCGCAGAACTTTAGCGCGCTTGGATGTTTCATCAAGAACGATGTTCACACTCATCGATGAAGGCTCATGCTTTGCGGGAACCCTTTTTGAAATTGCTCTCGCTTCAGACAGAATTTTTATGCTTTCAGAAACAGATAATGGAGAGAACCCTACCATCGCTCTGTCCAGATTAAATTTTGGCAGCCTCCCAATGATCAATCATCTATCTAGATTGCAAAACCGATTTTATGGTCATGAGCATCCACTTCAAGAACTGCCATCGCTTGAAGGTAAATTGTTAGGAGCGGAAGAGGCGCTTGAAATAGGCCTCGTAACATATGCTCCTGATGATATAGATTGGGATGATGAGCTACGCATCGCGATAGAAGAACGCAACAGCTTATCCCCAGACGCACTAACAGGGATGGAGGCGAATCTCAGATTTTCTGGGCCTGAAACAATGGAAACCCGCATCTTTGCCAGATTATCCGCTTGGCAAAATTGGATCTTTATACGACCCAATGCAGTGGGAGACCACGGGGCCTTGAAGTTATTCGGTAGCGGAAAAAAACCGGACTTCAACTGGCAACGAATTTAAGGATAAGGCACAACCACTTCAAAAGAAAACCAACAGGAAAATTAATCATGGACATTAACTACAGTGAAAAAATTCCAAATAACGTCAATCTTGCAACGGACAGAAAACTACAAAGAGCGCTAGAGCACTGGCAGCCACACTTCCTTAATTGGTGGAGCGAACAAGGGCCGAAGGATTTTCAGTCGAACGATGTTTATTTACGAACAGCCGTAGGCGTTGACGCAAAAGGATGGGCGAGCTACGGACACGTCAAAATGCCTGATTATCGCTGGGGAATATTTCTTGCAGACCAAATCCCTGATAGAAAAATTGGCTTCGGCGACCACTTGGGCGAGCCTGTTTGGCAACAAGTTCCCGGCGAATTACGGTCTCAATTTCGCCGAATTATTGTCACTCAAGGAGACACCGAACCAGCTTCAGTAGAGCAACAAAGATTACTGGGGCTTACCTGCCCCTCACTGTATGACCTAAGAAACCTATTCCAGGTCAACGTTGAAGAGGGTCGCCATTTATGGGCAATGGTTTATCTTCTTCATTGCTACTTTGGTCGAGACGGGAGAGAAGAGGCTGAAGAACTTCTCGCAAGACACTCTGGAGATAGTGACAACCCTCGGATTTTAGGAACATTCAACGAACCAATTAATGATTGGTTATCCTTTTTTATGTTTACCTATTTCACCGATCGAGATGGCAAGTTCCAACTTAAAAGCCTCAGCGAATCAGCCTTTGACCCTCTTGCGAGAACTTGCCGGTTCATGCTTACTGAAGAAGCCCATCACATGTTCGTTGGTGAAACTGGAATAGGCCGCGTCATCAGACGCACACTTGAGGTAATGAATGAAATTGGGACAGACGATCCGGGCGCCATTCGTGAACAAGGTGCCGTTGACCTCGTCACGATCCAAAAATATTTAAACTTTTGGTTTACCTCGTCACTCGATCTTTTTGGCTCTGAGATATCTTCTAATGCGGCGACTTCTTTTGCAAATGGGATTAAAGGTCGACCTGATGAAACTCGATTCGAAGATCACCTGTGTCTCGATTCAAGCTACGACATCGATACACCTGATGGCATAGAGATAGTCGGCCTTAGAAATGCAATGAATGAGGTGACCCGTGTAGCGTACGTCAAAGATTGTGAGATCGGCATTAAACGTTGGAACATGATGATTAAACGAGCCAAGTTTGACATAACGTTGTCGCTGCCCAGCACGCGATTCCACAGAACAATTGGAAGCTGGGCGAATCAAACAACAGACCCACTCGGACAGGTAATCACTAAAACAGAATACGACAAGGGAATTCCAACCTGGTTGCCGACTGAAGAGGACCGAGGATTTATTAGAAGCTTAATGCAACGCGTCACTGAACCCGGGAAGATGGCCAGCTGGATAGCGCCTCCCGATCGCGGGATTAATAACAATCCAGTTGACTATGAATATGTTCGTCTGAAGTAAAAAAAGGAAGCTTACGCTTCCTTTTTTTACTTCCACATCTAATAGACTCATGCTACTTCATCACCACCCCTAGGTTCCATCCCTAATACGTGGCGTTGTTCTAACAATTAACGAATACGCGACAGGAATAATAAACAACGTCAACAACGTTCCAATCGAAACACCCCCAACAATCACCCAACCAATCGCTCTTCTGGCTTCAGAACCAGCACCAGAAGATAGCGCTAGTGGCAAAGATCCCAACACCGTTGCCAATGCCGTCATCAGAATGGGGCGCAACCTCAAAGTAGAGGCTTCTAATACTGCCTCTACTTTTTCCTGTCCCGCTCTGCGCAGTTGATTTGCAAACTCCACAATGAGAATTCCATTCTTAGTAATCAAGCCAACTAACATGACCAAGCCTATGCGACTGTAAATATTAAGCGTACCTCCATCTCCGAATTTGGCATTAAGCCACATCGCAAAAAGCGCACCAAGGAATCCTAAAGGTACCGTCAACATAATGACGAGCGGCCCAACGAAGCTCTCAAACTGAGCAGCAAGGACGAGATAAATAAAGATGAGAGCAAGCACCAAAGTAACCTTCATTTCGTCCCCACTTTCCCTGTACTCTCTTGACGCCCCATTTAGATCAGTAGTTACATTCTGAGGTAACTCTTGAGCCACAGTAGAATCAATGAAATCCAGCACCTGTCCCAAACTAGCTTCAGGACCTACGTTTCCGTTAATAACCGCAGCACGGAATCGATTAAAATGATTCAGCTCTTTCGGTGTAACCGTCTCCTCAAGAGTCACAAGGTTTGATAACTGCACTAGCTGCCCACTCCTCGCCCTAACATAAATAGAGGTTAGATCCGTTGGTTGGCGTCGCTTTGAATCTTCCATTTGCAAAACAACATCATACTGTTTCCCTTCTCGCTTATATCTAGTAACGTCACGCCCTCCCAATAGCGTCTCTACCGTCCTACCAATTGTTGCCATTGATATACCCATCGAAGCGGCCTTATCTCGATCAATGTTGACTCTGAGCTGAGGTTTGTTGAGCTTGAGGTCGGTATCAAGTCCGGTAATGCCAGGATACGTACTCAGTTTTGCCATCACTTTATTTACGTGATCTTGCAACTCCTCATATGAACTTCCATAAATCACATATTCGATCTCCTTCGACAAGAAGCTTTGCCCTAAGGAGAGTGGGTTCATGGCAAAAGAAAGCACACCGGGAATGCCACCATACAACTTAGGTGTAATTTGTTTAGTGATATCGAGTTGGTTTCGCTTCCGCGTGTCCCAGTGTTCAAGTATGGCGAACCCAATAGCAAAATTAACTGGATTAGGTCGTTCTAAGCCTGGGGCCACGACCTCAAAGAGCGTGTCTATTTCAGGAACCTCTTGGCCTAAGATACCTGCAACTTGCTTCATATACCGGTCGGTGTACTGCATTGTGGACCCTTCCGGGGCAATCGCAAATGCCATAAATACACCCCGATCCTCTAGGGGAGATAACTCTGGTTTCAACTGCATGAATAAACCAACCATCGCAAACATTGCGATGACAAAAGCACCGACCACAACATACCATCCTCTAAGGATGACTCTTAAGATAGCTCCATAGCCATTATTAATTTTTTCAAAAACCAATTCACTCATTTTGTAGGCGGGGCCGTGATTCTCTTGCCGCTTCAACAAAAGCGAGCACATCATAGGTGTTAAAGTTAAGGCAACAAAACCACTCACCAATACTGCCGACACTACAGTTAGCGCAAATTCAACAAATAATTGGCCTACTCGACCTGTAATAAATACGAGGGGTGTAAATACCGCAACTAATGTGATGGTCATTGCAACAACGGCAAACCCGATTTCTTTTGCCCCCTTCATCGCGGCCTCAAATCGATTCATTCCGGCTTCAATATGACGGTGAATATTTTCCAGCATAACAATTGCATCATCAACAACTAGACCAACCGAAAGTACGATTCCCAAAAGTGTCAAAACGTTGATTGAGAAACCTAGTACGTAGAGGAAAAAGAATGAACCAATGAGCGAAATCGGTATCGTGACAATAGGGATCAACGTCGCACGAACACTGCGCAAAAAGACAAAAATCACAAGAACAACCAAGATCAATGCTTCGATAAGCACCTTATAAACCGACTCAATAGCTGCAGATATAAACTCAGACGTATCGAACGCCACCTTCATCGACATCCCTTCAGGCAGTCCAGCAATAAGCTGAGGAAGAACATCTCTGACAGCTTGGGCAAGCGCTAGGGTATTCCCCGTAGACTGTTTTACAATCCCCAGGCCGAGGGCCTCCTCACCTGAAATCCTAACAACTTTTCGATTCTCATAAGGTGCGGGGGTGGCATGTCCCACATCTCTAATTCGTATTGGATATCCAGAAACTTCTCGAATAATCATATTATTGAATTCTTCGGGACTCTTAAGGTCAGTTTCAGTCATGACCGTCAGTTCTCTATCGTTGCTCTCAATCCGCCCACCCGGAGAGTCCAAATTTTGCTGTCTTAGCGCGACTTCCACATCTTGAATCGTCAATCCTCGAGCGGCCAGTTTGTCTCTGTCGATCCACACCCTCATCGCATAACGACGTTCGCCACCAATAATCACCGTGGCAACGCCAGGAAGAGTTTTCAAAGGGTCAGTCAAATATCGATCAGCGTAGTCGGTCAACTCCATTGGGCTGTGACGATCGCTTTTCAACGCCAGCCACATAACAGGCCACGCATCCGCTTCAATTTTAGACACCACGGGATCGTCGGCAGTTTCTGGCAACAAGGTTTGAATACGGGAAACCCTGTCTCGAACGTCATTCGCAGCAGCCTCGACATCTCGATCAGTTAAAAACGTAACCGTAATCTCGCTGACTTCCTCTTTACTCTTAGATTTAATGGTGTTGATGCCTTCAATCCCGGACAGGACATCCTCGATCGGCGTGGTGATAACGCTCTCCACAACCTGTGCGGTCGCACCCTTATAAATAGTTCTAACCGAGACGACCGGCGGATCTATTTTTGGATATTCTCGAACTGATAAGCGATCGAACGATATGGCGCCCAAAAGCACGATTAACAAACTTAATACTGTTGCCAGTACCGGTCTGCGTATAGAAATCTCAGAAAGGATCATAAGTCTCTTAAGCTAAAAAAAATCTTTATGCTACGAATGGCGTTCTTATTATCACTGCGCACCACCCAATACCGTCACTGGCGCACCATCTCTAATTTTCATCTGCCCTTCAGTTACAACAAGGTCACCAGGGCTCAACCCTTTGAGAATCTCAACATACCCTGGGGTTCTCTGTCCGAGTTCGACCTTCGTGAGTTCCACTTTTCCATCTATAACCTTGTATACAAAATTCTCAGTCCCTTGCGGCCAAAGTGCTTTTTCGGGCACTGATAATGCATTTTTCTTTTTGGTCATAATCAGAGATACCCTAGCGAACATGCCGGAACGTAATTTGCCCGCCTTGTTACCCAATTTTGCACGCACGAGCGCCGTTCTCGTCTCTCTGTCCATACCAGCTTCAATTGCATACACTTTCCCCTCAAAAACAGTATTAGGGAAAGCATCCACGACTACGGATATTGACTGACCAGAACGAACTTTAGCGAGATACACTTCAGGAACTCTAAAATCTACTTTTACCGAGCTAATATCCTCCAATCGTACGATGTCATCACCTGCTTGCAAATAAGCTCCGAGACTAACTTTCCGCAGACCTATCACTCCAGAAAACGGAGCTGTAACTACTGTTTTTTGCAATCGCGCATCCGCCTCTTGAACCATTGCAGCCAATCGATCGACTGTCCCAGCCTGTAAATCTAGGGCTTCCTTGCTGATAAACTTTTGCTCATAGAGTTCTTTGGACCTCAAGAATCTTTGCTTCTCTGTTCGAAGCTCCGCGTTAATTGCCGCGAGTTGTGCCCGGTGCTCCCCGTCATCTAAGGCCACGAGCAACTGACCTTTTTGAACCTCCTGCCCCTCGTCAAAATTCAATTTTAAGAGGCGACCATTTATCTCGGTTCTAATCCGAACTGATTCGTTCGCAACCACAGTACCCACGGCGGTAATGTCATCTATGAGTTCACCAACGATTACAGGTATTGCCTGAACCGGTAACCCTTGAGGTTTAGCTGGAGCGGCTTGTTCAACTACCTCAGGTGCAATCTCAATCTCTCCAGCAGGCCGATTTAACCATGCAAACAAACCCAATACTGTGGCCAGAATCACTGCCCAAAATGCTAAGCGACTTTTATTTTCCAACAACTTGCCCCCCATACCTCTCAAAAGACTATTAAACAAATCGTATAGCCTCTAATTATTCATTCCAACCAGAAAATTTTTCCGTTCTGAAACTCTATATTTCTGCTTATGACTTAACCTCTAATTGCGACTTTTCGATCTCATCTCGTACTTGAGCCATATCCAATTTCCCCATTCGTTCAAGCAACCCCTCAAGCGAATAAGCCGGAACAGCACCCGGCTTAGAGTAAAGGATAATTTGTTCCCGAATCACTACCAACGTAGGAATAGAACGAATCCCAAAAGACGAGGACAATGCCTGTTCCTCCTCAGAGTTCACTTTTGCAAAATATACCCCTGTATATTTCTCCGAAGCAGCCTCAAACACTGGGGCGAAGGTCTTGCATGGGGCGCACCAAGGCGCCCAAAAATCAATAATAACCATTTCATTTTCTTGAAGGGCTTGATCAAAAGTATCACCGGTCAAGTTAGCTACTGGCATGTTTCATGCATCCATAATATAAAAGTTATCCCCTTAGTCTAGCACTTTCCGAATTGTCGCAAGTAAGATTTAAACTTCTGGGCTTAATCTACGAAATCTACCAAAGTGATACAAAATGGTGGGGAGAACGAGAAGATTTAATAGCGTTGATGTAAAGAGCCCACCAACAATAATGGTGGCCATGGGCCCCTCAATTTCGCGACCAGGCTCTCCCGTGCCTAACGCTAGGGGCAACAAACCAAGACCGGTCACTAAAGCCGTCATCAAAATAGAAGTTAGTCGCTCAGACGCCCCTCTTACGACAGTATCGAAATTCCAAGCAACTTTCTCAACTTCGACAAGATATTGATAGTGGGATACCAGCATTATGGAATTCCTGAGCGTAATACCAAACAACGTCACAAATCCAACCAAGGAGCCTAGAGATAGCCATCCCCCGGAGAATATAACTGCGATTACGCCGCCGACAAGTGCAAAAGGCAAATTTAAGAAGGTGATCGCCATGTTATGCAGTTGATTAAAGGCAATAAAAAGGAATATAAAAACCCCAATTCCTGTCTCTTATACACATCTGACGCTGCCGACGAATAGAGAGGTGTAG
>CAJXPC010000055.1 GCA_913057845.1 uncultured Pseudomonadota bacterium | reverse complement strand
GAGATGTAGAGAGGTCTCGTGGGCTCGGAGATGTGTATAAGAGACAGCTTACAGAGACTTCGTGAAATTTGCGATAAATACGGAATCCTTCTAATTTTCGATGAAGTGATCACGGGCTTTGGTCGAACCGGCAAAGCCTTTGCCGCGGACACATTCGGAGTCACACCCGATATGATCACATTCGCTAAAGGGGTCACGAACGGCGCAGTTCCAATGGGTGGTGTGATCGTCAGCGAAAAAATTTATCATGCATTTCTCAATGGGCCTGAAGAACAAATTGAATTCTTCCATGGATATACCTATTCAGGTCATCCCTTAGCTAGTGCTGCGGCCGTCGCTACACTAGACATCTACAAAGAAGAAGAACTGTTTGAGAGAAGCAAAGAATTAGCGCCGTATTTTGAGGAGGCCCTACATTCACTCAAAGGCCTACCTAACGTAATTGATATCCGAAATCTTGGGCTCATGGGTGGAATTGAGCTTGATCCTATTCCTGGATCACCAGGCAAACGAGGGAACGACACATTTGTAACTTGTTATCAAAATGGTGTCTTAGTAAGGGCTGCGGGAGACACCATTGCACTAACACCTTCGTTCATTGCATCAAAGCATCATATTGACAAAATCATCGAGACCATAAAGTCGGCAATTAAATCAAATTAGGTTACTACACATGGTCTTTTTTCTGACAGCACTGGACTAGCGCCCCATCGACTCTTTACATGAGCACGACATCACACCAATGAAAATCGTAATAGCCCAAATGGAACATGAAACCAATACGTTCTCTCCAGTAGAAACGCCTTGGGAATCGTTTGGTCCGGATGGACCCTATATTGGCGTTGATGCGTACCGCGCCATGAAAGGCACAAAGACGCCAATCGGCGCCTTTATTGATATCGCGGAAGAAGCAAATGCAGACATTATTACTTCCGTGGCTGGTTTTGCTTATCCCAGCGGCCCAGTCTCCGGAGTGGCCTATGATCGATTCTGTGAACTCATTATCGAAGATGTGCGACAGGGCTGCGATTTAATCATGTTGGATCTTCATGGTGCCATGGTGGTCAAAGATAGCACGCTGGATGGCGAAGGCACGTTACTCAAAAAAATTCGCGAGGTGGCACCGTCAACGCCCATTGCCGTCTCTCTAGACTTACACGCGAATGTCACAGCAGACATGGTGCGTAACGCAAACATCATTGTTGGATATAAAACATACCCACATATCGACATGTACGAAACCGGAGTACTAGCAGGAAAATTACTACTTAGATTACATCGAAAAGAAATCAAACCTGTGATGCACTGGAACAATATTCCTGTGCTCGCACAAACACTCAAAATGAACACATCAGAAGGCGCGATGAAGAGCTACTCTGATAGAGCAGCTCAATCAGAGAAAAAACCTAACGTTCTAGCAAGTTCTGCTTTTGGTGGTTTCCCGATGGCAGACATACCGGAAGCCGGCATGAGTGTCGTGATGATTACAGATGATGACCAAGAGTTAGCAAAAACAGAATGTAACGCAATACTGAACGTCGCATGGGAACAAAAGGAGGCTTTCATCTGGAAGGACGAACCACTAGAAGATTCCATTCGTCACGCGAAGTCACTGAAAGAGGGGCCAATACTCCTGCTCGATCACCCAGACAACTGCGCTACTGGAGCCACACAAGACACCATGACAACCCTGCGAGAAGCGCTAAAGCAGGGTCTAAATGATATCGCAGTAGGTCCAATACGCGACCCAGAGGCTGTGGGCCAATTAATCGCAGCTGGAATTGGAGTAACTATAACTCTTCCAATTGGTGGCAAAACAGATATGCCAGCCATCAATAAAAAAGGGGAGCCTCTTAATTTAACTGGTGTTATTAAGAACATCACCGATGGCGACTATGTCATTACTGGCCCACAATTTACTGGGGTAAAAGCCTCTATGGGTCGCACCGTGGTATTTGACACGGGGGACGCTGAGATCGTGATCACAGAGAAACTTCAAGAACCTTGGGATCTAGGTGTCTTTACCAGTGTTGGTATTGACCCTTCAACAAAAAAATATTTATTATTAAAGTCAAGAATGTATTTTCGACCGGTATTCCTACCCATCGCAAAGCACAGCGTTTACTGTGCGGGCGTCGGAGTAGGCTCATCAGATTGGACGATGTTCAATTATGAAAAAATCCGACGGCCAATTTATCCGCTTGATGATCTAGGCTAGGTTCCGCAATACTTAAGAAAACGTCAGTCGACTGAAAAATTCATCGAAAAAAGCTAGACTTATGACTTAAAGAATATGACGCACAGGGGTGAAGTAGCACATGAAATTAATTAATCATTTTATTAACGGCGCGCACTATCAAGGACAAGAAAAAAATACGGTAGAGGTATTTAATCCGGCAACTGGTGAAGTAGCTGCACGCGTTGCCCTAGCTTCAAAACAGGAAACTGAAGAAGCGATTCGGGTCGCAACCGAGGCTTTATCCTCATGGTCCAACACGCCCCCCTTGAAACGCGCGCGCGTGATGTTCAAGTTCAAAGAGCTTCTTGAAAAACATATTGACGACCTTGCATCAATGGTCACCAGCGAGCATGGAAAAGTTTTTTCAGACGCTAAAGGCGAAATTGCAAGAGGTATCGAAGTTGTTGAATTCGCCTGCGGTATACCGCAGCTACTAAAAGGGGAGTACACGGAACAAGTGGGGACAGGAGTCGATAGTTATTCTGTTCGGCAGCCGTTAGGAGTATGCGCAGGAATCACTCCTTTTAATTTTCCCGTCATGGTGCCCATGTGGATGTTTCCAATGGCAATAGCCTGTGGCAATACCTTTATTTTAAAACCCTCTGAGAAAGACCCCTCTGCGAGCCTTCTGATGGCGGATTTACTGAAGGAAGCGGGACTTCCTGATGGCGTTTTCAATGTTATACAAGGTGACAAGACTGCCGTGGACACATTACTGAGTGATCCGAGAGTTTCAGCGATTAGCTTTGTAGGCTCTACGCCAATTGCAGAATACGTATACAAAACGGGCACGCAATATGGAAAGCGCGTACAAGCGCTCGGTGGGGCAAAAAATCATTTAGTTGTTATGCCGGATGCAGATATCGAGCAAGCCGTAGATGCGTTAATGGGTGCGGCTTACGGGTCTGCGGGTGAGCGATGCATGGCTATCTCTGTCGGTGTTGTTGTCGGTGACATTGCCGATCAGTTGGTGGCTCGACTCATCGAGCGGACCACGGAACTTAAAATTGGAAATGGTATAGTCAATGAACCTGATATGGGCCCATTGGTTACAGGTGCTCACCTTGAAAAAGTAAAAGGCTACATTGAGAAAGGAGTTTCAGAGGGTGCCTCATTAATCGTCGACGGAAGAAATATTTCCGTTGCAGGGCACGAAAACGGATTCTTTATCGGGGGCTGTCTTTTCGATCACGTCACTCCTGATATGACCATATATAAAGAAGAAATTTTTGGTCCCGTTTTATCGATCGTCAGGGTTGATGACTTCGAATCTGCAGTTCAACTTATTAATGCCCACGAGTTCGGTAATGGCGTATCTCTATTTACGAGAGATGGACATACCGCACGGGAATTCTCAACGCGCATCCAAGTTGGAATGGTGGGTATTAACATTCCCATTCCAGTACCTGTCGCTTTTCATAGCTTTGGTGGATGGAAGCGTTCGCTATTCGGAGATCATTATGCTTACGGGACAGAAGGGGTACGTTTTTACACTCACCTCAAAACTGTAACAACCCGATGGCCGACAGATACTAGAAGTGGTGCCGAATTTACAATGCCTGTTATGAAGTAAGCGGGGCAGGATAGGCGTGAGACTGTTACCGATATAACTTGATCAGTTCACTAGTGTCACTATCGCCAAGGCCCGCAGCATCCATCTTCTTAAAAGTGTCGTTAGTAATCTTCACTAATGGTAAGCTGAGGTTATGCTTTTGACTCAGCTTATCAATCATCTTGAGGTCCTTAAGCATGATATTCGATCTCGCCGTTATGGAATGTTCGGATTGAGCCATTTTCGGAAACATTTCCTGTAACTGGCATGAATCAGCTCTACCTCCGAATAATGCTTGCGGAATTTGATCCGTGTTGATCCCAATCTTTTCTGCTAATGAACAAGCCTCAGCTAACATGACTAAGCCGCTAGACACCAACAGCTGATTAATCATCTTCGTAGCTTGGCCAGCTCCAGACTCCCCCATTAGCGTCACCCTTCCACCCAAAACCTGCCATATTGGCTGCGCCCGCTCAAAAACAGGCTGAGCACCACCAACCATGATAGTCATCCTCCCCTCTTCCGCAGCGATTGCCCCACCAGATATAGGCGCATCAAGCCAGTCGATGGACGATTCCGACTTCAACCGCTCGGACATAGAACGAGTTCGTTCAGACTCACACGTAGACATATCAATTAACGTGTGAGTGGAACCACGGGCTGGAGCTATGCCTTCCTCACCAAAAACAATCGTTTCAACTGCATCGGTATCAGTCACACAAATAATTAAGAATTCAGCCTGTTCTGCGACCTGCCTTGGAGAAACACACGGTGTCCCACCGAGCTCTTCCAGTCGCCTCAGCTTACTCACATCCCTGTTCCAAATAAATGTTGGCAACCCCGCGCGAATCAGTCGCCCCATAATGGCACCACCGAGAACGCCAGCACCTAAACAACCCACTTTAGGGATCATTTTTTTTGACATTATTTTTGCTCCTTAGTACAGACCCAAAACAAACATTACCGACCGAATGAGAAACGTAATAAACTAAACTTAATAAAATAACAAGACAAAGAGCATGACACAGAAATCAATATTAGGGCTTAGCGTTATCACTGGCGGCGCCAGTGGTATTGGTGAGGCTTGCGCACGCGAATTAGCACGAAGAGGTACGTCCGTAGTTATCGCCGATATCAACCCAAGAGGCAAGGAGATTGCCGAGAGTATCGGTGGTTATTTCTACTCAATCGACGTCACACAAGATGAAGAGGTTAACGAAGCAGCCGCGTCAATTGAAAAAGATCTGGGTCCGGTACGAAACCTCATCAATTGTGCTGGCATCATCCAACAACCACTGCCTCCTCAGGCACTCCTCATGGAAGTTTGGGACAATATTGTTCGTGTCGACCAAAGAGGCACCTACCTCACCTCCGTAGCATTTTCAAAATACATGATCGAGCGCGAAATAGGCACAATCACGAACATCGCTTCTATTACAGCTCACCGATCGGTCCCCTTACATGCTTACGCTCCGGCAAAAGCTGCCGTTGTTGCTATAACCGAATGTCTCGCAGCCGAGTGGGGTCCGCACGGAATCAGAGTCAATGCAATATCACCTGGACATACCAGCACACCAGCACTCGAAAGCGCCATAGAAGCCATGGAACGCGATCCAGTTCTGTTGAATAAAAATGCCCTAGGACGCATGGTTAAACCAGAGGAAATTGCAAAGGCTGCGGCTTTTCTAATAAGCGATGACGCGGCAGCCATTACGGGTATCAATCTACCAGTAGATTGTGGCTGGCTTGTTTCTACGTCATGGGATACTTATGGAGGACTGAGAAAAGCCTCCTCCCGTTAACTCTCTTGGTTAAATAATTTAATGATGAAATCCGTAAAATCCAGAATTCTTTACTTTGTCATCTGCAGCCTATTCGTGATGCTCAATGCACAGGGGAATGAATTGGATCTATCAAAACGAAGTAACTTAAAACCGAGTGAAACTATTCAGCTAGACCTTGATAACGTTTTATTAATCGACGTGCGTACTCAGAAGGAATGGGATGATGGCCGGATCGAAGGGGCCGTTCATCTTTCACTCAAAGACTTTATAAAAAATCTATCCCACATCGTCAAGGATAAAATGCAACCAGTTGTAGTTTACTGCTCGACGGGAGGCCGAGCGATCGCTGCCGCTAAATACATGAACAATCTTGGGTACCATGCTGTACCCGTCATTGAGGGTGGTTATAGTCAAATGCTCTCGGCTGGACTTAAAAAATCTGATTGAACGTTTAGAGTTCAATCTTTTTTATTTACAATTCTTATAAAGTAATGCCTATCGTTCGGTTTATATCCCTCGCAGCTCTGTGCCATTTAGCATTTGTCGCCACCCGTTTTTCGGTATCGCTTTACGCGATTGATAAAGACGCATCGACTTTCACCGTTGGCGTGATTTTATCTTTATTCTCAGTAATTCCAATGCTGATCTCAGTTAGAATTGGAAAATGGATTGATAGTGTCGGCCCATTCATTCCTACAGCTGTCGGCATTTTTCTAACTGGAACTGGTGCGATACTACCGCTCGTATTTTCTTATGAAACAGCAGACCTCGCACCCCTACTTGTTTCCGCATGCCTAGTGGGGACAGGCTTCACGTTCTCCATCCTGTCGATGCAACAATATCTCGGAGAATTAAGTGCTCCAGGAAAGCGCGCCATGGTGTTCTCCTGGTTTGCCATGGGGGTATCAATCTCTGGGTTCTTAGGGCCTGTTTTGGGAGGGATCATTATCGATGAATTTTCACATCGCTTATCATTCCTATTGCCCCTTGTGGTATCAGTATGCGCAGGGTTGGTATTATTTTTCGCTCAAAAAAATAAAAGAACAACAGCCAATAGAGTTTCTTCATCCAAAATTACGAATCCATTTCAGCTCTTTCGCTATAAAGAACTGAGGGATGTATTGATCATCACCGGATTAATTTCGATGTGTTGGGATCTGCAAAACTTTGTGATTCCACTTCATGGTTCAAAAGTCGGACTTTCAGCATCAAAAATTGGATTCATACTGGGCTCATTCGCGCTGGCAACATTTGCCATACGACTGTTGATGCCATTACTCACAAAATATACAACAGAATGGCAAATACTAATTAGTACGCTCGCATGTGCCTCAGTGTGCTTTTTTATATTTCCATTCATAGAAACGTATTTGTTTTTTCTATTAATCGCATTTGTTCTTGGTCTAGGTCTGGGCTCCGCCCAACCAAACATCATGACACTCGTGCATTCAACCGCCCCTGAGGGACGGATCGCAGAGGCTCTAGGACTGAGGTTGACGATCATCCATGCCAATCTAGTAGCTCTACCATTAATTTTTGGGGCGTTTGGTGCAGCATTAGGTACATCTGCAATTTTTTGGATAATATCGGCACTTGCCTTCGGTGGTGTCCTCCTAGCTATCAAGAAGAAAAAGCACCTCAATTCGGCAGACATCAAAAAATAAATTTAATCTGAAATCTAAGGGCAATTAACCCATAAATCGCCGTCTTGACGCACTTTTCGCTCTTGTTCCAATTTAATTAAATGCGCAAGAAGTGATCGTTTCGCGAGTGGGTGAAGCGCTGGGGGAACATCGTCGTACACACTAATCGTTAAATTATCGATCGTTCCTTCGCCTAACACAGACAAAGCATTTATCACTTTCCCCTCCCTCTTTCGACGATGCACCAATAACCGATCAATCGCCTCGTGAGGATTGTCCATCAAAAACCCATGGCCCGGTGCAATCCAATCAAACTGGTAGTCGTACAACTTATTTAAAGAACTAAAGTAATCCAACATATCACCATCCGGTGGATTAATGACGACTGTAGACCCTTGCATGATATGGTCACCAGTGAACAACATGCGGGCTTCCGCAAACAAAAAACATAAATGATTAGAAGCATGTCCCGGCGTATGGATCACATCAATCGATACATCGCCGAAGTGTATAGCCTCTCCGTCTGCAGGTTGCTCATGCGGACTGAATGTTTGGTCTTGACGCTCTAAGTAATCTGATATACGCCCAAATACACGCGCACCCGTATAGTGACTCAGCAATCGGGCACCAGGGGAATGATCAACATGCGTGTGCGTACATAAAACCCACTTCACTTCATCTGAAGTAACCTTCCGAATCAACTCAATATGCTCCTGACTTTCAGGTCCAGGGTCAACGACTAGGAAACCATTAAACTTGTCGCCGAGGATATAGGTATTCGTTCCGGGACCAGTCATAACGCTGGGATTAGGCGCTGTTAAACGTATCACCCGCTTATCCAATTGAACTGCGACACCTGGCTTTATCTCACGAGATACAGTCCCTCGTTGTTCGGGGTCGAGCTTACCCGCCTCCGCGTAAGCATAATCTCCGGGTAAAAGTAGTTTTTTTCCATCTGACCCAATGGTGAGTCTTGGATCCATAGGAACGATCGGGCGAGCTGAGCGCGCATAACTTAATGCATCATCTACCGAAGAAAATTCCTGAAGTTTCTCAAGAGTCTTTTGCGTTGGAAACATTAAATTTAATCTGCCCTCACCGCTCAAAACAAGTGCCTCACTCGGTGTCAGCCAGCAATGATCAACCAATTCCCCACCATCATGTTGTGCAACTTGATCCTGAGGCATTTGAGCAATGAAAAACCTCGTATCGTATCGACGTGGACTTCCCGCGTGCGTGATCCAGCGACTGAAATAATGTAATTGGTCTGCCTCTAAGACTAGATTTCCTTCTTTCACAATTTCTTGGAAAGCAATCTCTTCACGCAGAAGATCATCTCTTTTTTGTGCACGAAACGCCACGAATTCGTCTTGCGCAAACAGAAGACTATCAGCAGGCTTCGCGAACAAAATACCAACTTCTTCGAAGCACTCGCGGATTGCGGCAATCCAATAGCTCAGAGCACCATCATAAACTCCAAGAATTTGGTTGGCTCCGTCATCGGTAAGTGTTCCCGAGAGCACAAAGTTAGTCCCAAGATCTGTCGAATCAAGAGCGCCACCGGGAAAAACAAAAGCACCAGCAGCGAAATTAACCTTACTGGTTTTTTCACCGAGTAAAACTTCCAAACCAGCCTGACCATCTCGTACAAGTATGCTGTCTCTTATACACATCTCCGAGCCCACGA
>CAJXPC010000054.1 GCA_913057845.1 uncultured Pseudomonadota bacterium | reverse complement strand
ACGAGATGTAGAGAGGTCTCGTGGGCTCGGAGATGTGTATAAGAGACAGCCCGGTATTCAGGTAAGGCTACATGCCTTGCCTGCAAATACTCCTGTAACTTTGTCTTTGGATCCTTACTGAGCAAACTAGGATCGATATTATCCAAGTAGACGGAATACAGTTCCGTGATCACGCGTTCAACCGACTCAAAACCTGAGTCCACATAAATAGCCCCGAACAAAGCTTCCACCGCGTCGGAGAGAATCGAAGGCCTCTTGTTACCACCGGTCTTAAATTCCCCAGCCCCTAATTTCAAATATTTCCCGAGCTCAAGGTCTCCTGCAATATGCGTGAGTCCATCTTGATTAACGAGCACAGACCTAACACGGGTCAACTCTCCCTCGGGCAAGCCCAGATAACGCTCGAACAACAGACGTCCAATAACAAGATTAAGCACCGCATCACCCAAAAATTCTAATCGCTCATTGTTTAATGAGCCGAAGGACCTGTGCGTTAACGCCTCTTCCAAAAGATTTGGATTTCGGAATTCATACTTAAATCTGCTCTCTAGCTCATGCATCTACGCCCTTTGCGAAAAACTAGAATAAATACTGGATTATTTTAACCAAGTACCCGATCTGGAAAACTCTCCAGCATTCCAAACAACCATAAAGGCTCGGCCGATAATATGATCGTCCGGCACAAATCCCCAATACCGACTATCCGAACTCGAATCTCGATTATCACCCATCATAAAGTAGTGATCGTCAGGTATTGTGCATATAAAACCAGTTTCACTGAACACACATTTATCTCGACCGATAAATTGTCTGACGCCCATCAAACGCACACTTGGCTCTTCAGGTTCTACCAACATCAAATGCTCTTTATCGCCAAATTTTTCTTTGAATTGCCATGCTGACGTGTAAGAGGCTTTGTCTGAATACTGATAGTCGTCCAAACGCGTGGTTTCTACCGCTTTCCCGTTAATCGTGAGCCTCTTGTCCCTGTACTCTATTCTGTCTCCGGGCAACCCTACAACTCGTTTAATATAGTCCAGCGTTTCATCTCTCGGATAACGAAATACCACGATATCCCCACGCTCGACATCTCCCGTCGGAATCAATTTCGTATTGAGAATTGGCACTCTGATGCCATAACTCGACTTGGTAACCAAAATGTAATCGCCAACAAGTAACGTCGGGATCATCGAACCAGATGGAATCTTAAAAGGCTCCACAAGGAATGATCTGAGTAAAAATACAGCAAGGATAACGGGGAAAAAACTCTTTGAATATTCAACCCACCATGGCTCTCTAACGCTTGCTCTTTTCTTCGCCAACCATACGCGGTCAATAAGTACGACCAATCCGGTGATCACGAGCAATGACAGCATCAAGATTGCAAATTTCATTTAAATTCCTTGTGGTCTTTTAAGTTCAATCTACCTGTAAGATGGCAAGAAACGCCTCCTGAGGAATTTCTACAGCACCAACTTGCTTCATACGGCGTTTGCCTGCTTTTTGTTTTTCTAACAACTTTTTCTTACGTGAAATATCCCCGCCGTAGCACTTTGCTAGCACGTTTTTACGTAGCGCCTTAACATTCTCTCTTGCGACAATTTGAGAGCCGATAGCCGCTTGCACCGCAACATCAAACATCTGCCTCGGTATCAATGCACGCATACGGGAGGCTAAGTCACGACCTCTGGCGAGAGAATTCGCCCGGTGAACGATTAAAGACAATGCATCCACTCGCTCACCGTTAATCAAAATATCTAATTTACACAGGTCATCGGTACGATACTCTTTGAACTCATAGTCAAGCGATGCGTATCCCCTGGATACTGATTTGAGCTTATCAAAAAAATCAAGTACGACCTCATTGAGCGGAAGCTCAAAAGTGAGCATCACCTGTCGACCCAAATACTGCATATTCTTCTGTATACCGCGCTTATTATTACAAAGCGTCATCACAGGTCCGACGTAATCTTGGGGAAGCAAAATATTAGCCGTAATGATCGGCTCCCGAATTTCATCTACTTTTCCTAGGTCGGGTAATTTTGAAGGATTTTCAATTTCAAAGATGGAACCATCTTTCATAAGCACCTGATAAACCACCGTTGGCGCAGTAGTAATGAGGTTCATATCGTACTCTCGCTCAAGCCTCTCTTGAACAATATCTAAATGGAGCAAACCCAGAAACCCACACCGGAAACCAAAGCCGAGCGCTTGAGACGTTTCGGCTTCAAAACGTAAACTGGCATCGTTGAGCTGAAGCTTCTCTAACGCGTCTCTTAGCGCATCATATTCATTCGACTCCACAGGGTACAATCCGGCAAATACCTGAGGCTGAACCTCCTTAAAACCAGGAAGTGCCACTGTCGCGGGGTTTCTTGCCGAGGTAATGGTGTCTCCTACCTTAGCAGCTTTGAGTTCCTTGACTCCAGAGATCACAAAACCCACCTCACCCGCTGACAACTTGTCACAAACGACTGATCGTGGTGTAAAGATGCCCACTTTCTCACATTGATGAGTCGTTTTATTAGACATCAGCATAATCTGATCTTTGGCTTTAATCTCACCATCAATCATTCGAATGAGCATAACTACACCGACGTAGTTATCGAACCAAGAGTCAACAATCAGAGCCTTTAGAGGTGCCTTGGGATCACCTTTTGGCGGTGGAACATCTCGAACCACCATATTCAAGAGTTCTAAAATACCTTGTCCTGTCTTAGCGCTGGCGGTTAACGCCCCAACCGCAGGTATTCCTACAATATCCTCTATTTCTTCAATCACTCGATCCGGGTCAGCGGACGGAAGATCAATTTTATTGAGGACCGGGATCACGTCCACACCCAGATCAATGGCGGTATAACAGTTAGCGACTGTTTGAGCCTCTACTCCTTGGGACGCATCAACAACAAGCAATGCACCCTCACACGCAGATAATGACCTGGAGACCTCATACGAGAAATCCACATGACCCGGTGTATCAATTAAATTAAGTTGATAGGTCTCGCCATCATCCGCCTTAAAGCTCAATGTTGCAGTTTGGGCCTTAATCGTAATTCCACGCTCTCGCTCTAAATCCATAGAGTCAAGCACCTGCGACTCCATTTCACGATCACTTAGCCCGCCACACGTCTGAATGAAACGGTCAGCTAACGTGGATTTCCCATGATCAATATGGGCGATAATTGAAAAATTTCTGATATGCCGCATTAAGAAAGCACGACAACGTGCCCACCAATTATTAAAGGGGGAATTCTACCGGATTCCCCCTTTTCTAGATACGTCTTAACGGATGAACACGGTTTACTTCGATTTCAGTCGTATGGGGACATACAACGAACCACCACCTCTTTGAATCAATAGAGCAACGCTCCTCGCATCCTTATAACGCTCCATTAATAATTTAAATTGTGAGACCGACTCAACGTCATCGTTATTTAAGGCGAGGACGATATCGCCGGGACGCAGCCCTGCTTGCTCGCCGACCCCAGCTACCCGATCTATCTTGACCCCACTATCAAGCTCAAGTTGCTTGAGTTCTTGCATATCCATATCGGAAACCATTAGCCCCAATTCGTCAATTACATTCATAGAAACATTTTTACTCTCTTCTTTTTTAGATTCCGACGTGATATCGGCAGGAATCTCCCCAACCGTCAGGCTGAGCGTCCGTGATCGTTTGTCTCGCCACACTTCAACATCTACTTTTTTACCCGGGCGAGTTTGACCAACGATGCGAGGAAGATCATTTGAGGTCTCCACGTTGCTTCCATCAAAAGTAAGAATGATATCTGAGGTTTGTATGCCTGCTTTGCTTGCAGCCTGACCTTTCTCTACACGACTGACAAGAGCCCCTCGCGGCTTATCTAGACCAAAGGAATCAGCTAATTCTGCTGTGACTTCTTGGATCACAACGCCAATTCGACCACGCCTGACCCGGCCATCAGTTTTTAACTGGTTAGCAACATCCACAGCAACATCAATCGGGATCGCAAAAGAGAGACCCATAAAACCACCTGTTCGGCTATAAATTTGGGCATTAATGCCGACAACTTCACCGTTCAAATTAAACAAAGGGCCACCCGAATTGCCGGGATTGATCGCCACATCTGTTTGGATAAAAGGGACATAGTTTTCCTGTGGTAACGAGCGCCCTTTCGCGCTAACGATACCTGCGGTCACCGTACTCTCAAATCCAAAAGGAGAGCCAATAGCCAAAACCCAATCGCCGACACGAAGCTTGTCGGGGTCACCAATACTTACGAACGGCAGATCCGAAGCATCAATTTTAATCACAGCAACATCAGTTCGCTTATCAATACCAATCAATTTGGCCGTATATTCACGTTTGTCATTCAGTTTGACGGTTATATCATCGGCTGCTGCAACGACGTGTGAATTGGTTAATATGTATCCATCTTCACTGATGATAAATCCTGAACCAAGTGAACGAGACTCTCGTTGAGCGCCTTCAGGAGGCGCGAACCGTCGAAAAAAATCGTAAAAAGGATCATCTTCAGGGACAGGAATATTATTCGGTTGATCAATCGTAGTTTTCGTACTGATGTTGACCACTTTTACACCTTGCTCTTCAACTAAATCAGCAAAACTTGGTAATTCAACCGCTGCGACTTGTGAAATATGTAGTAGAGCAAAAAAACCAAAAATAATTCTGAATGCAACGTTCACGTTTACCTCTCCTTCAATAATCCTATTAACTACTTTTTATCTAACCGAATTTTTTTAATTCCTTACCAACGAATCGCCGATCTGCTTCACAGTATTTACTGGGGCATCACCAAGAACTGTCACAAATTGGTCGTCAACAACTCGACGGTAGATGTTTAAAGATCCTTGTTTACCTAGTCCAGCGCTAAAACCGCGCACACTACGAGAATCGATAAACACCGAAACCGCAGCGAACCCGTCTGAGAAGACCAGATGAATCCTTGAACCTTTATGACCTATCCTTTTTTGCGAATTCATGACTTGTTTGAACCCTGACGGTGGCTTACTCACCGACCATGCCTTATCGAGGGACGAACCGCCCAACTGCTTCCTCGCGCCCCGGTCCATTCTCCAAGTCAGGGCAGCCTCTTCATAGACGGATCTAGTCATCACCTCGGTTACATGATTTCCTATGTTCACCTCAGTAAACATAATTTGCTCAACTAATTCGTTACGTTCCGAGTACATCTGAGCTTTAATTTGTAGCCCTGTCTTTTGATCTACCCAAAGTTCGTGTCGGTACCGTAATTTGTCCCGAGGCAACAGCGTGATGTGCGTTGCAAACCGCCCCGCAATACGGTCCACATCCCCTACATAAACATCGTAGTTTTCCCCTACTGTGGACAGTTGATTGGAGGTTAGGGATGGGAAGCTCCGCTCTTGAACACCAGCTTTACTTCTCAAGTATTTATCGTCTGGCACATACACCAAAACATTGTCATCCACGCGCGTTATTTCCAGCTGATCGCCATCTAGACGCACTATCTTCTCCAACTCTTTAGGCCCGCTGCCGTGATGAGTGATGCGGCAGGTCTCGAAGAGATCTCCTTTTTGGATCACAAATACACCCGTATAATTTAACGTCTGCCCAGCATAGGCAACTTGCTGTAATGCAGTTAAAGCATCCTGCTGACTCAGCTGGACCGACTTCGCTTGGGCGTGAATACTCGAGGCTGTGGTGAGAAAAGCGAGCGTTAGGCTAAGAAAAAATTTCCACATAAGGTTAGGTATTGCCTCGTTACTCGTCCGACTTGTTCAATAGAGCACCAGAACTCAAACCTCGCGGATTGACTTGTTCATGTGCTGCTAAATATTCCGCAATCCCAGCTTCATACACTTCTTCTAAAGCAACTTGCTGCTCCTGTGACACGAAATCTCGTTTTGCTATTCGAACCTCAACTGGACTATTCTCTGCAACCCCCAACCACCCGACAACGGCCATGACCGCAAACGAAGCAGCAATCTTCATCCAGGAATACTCAGTCGGCTTCTTGATCCTACTGATCATTGGAGCAACTAATGTCGGCTCCGCCGCCAAAGCCTCATGAAAACGGCTTTGTGACAGCCCCGCACGCCCCTCAGAACGAATCACGTCACCAATCACATGATAAGTGCGCCATACCTCTCTTGCATCGACTGATTTTTTGATCGCTTGATACGCCGCAGCCTCCTGCTCACCTCCCATCTCGCCATCCATGAGACCAGAAATATGCTCTTTATTTACCATCGTTTACCCTCTCCCACGTCTAACATCGGCTTAATCTTTTGTGAAATTGCCTCGCGAGCTCTAAAAATTCGGGATCTCACCGTACCAATGGGACATTCCATTGCTTCTGCAATATCCTCATAGCTCATACCTTCAATTTCGCGCAACATAATCGCCTCCCGCAGATCGGCAGGCAATTCGTCAATTGTTTTGTTCACGGTCTCAGCGATCTGCTTTGTAATCAGCTCTGACTCAGGAGTTGTGCTGTTACTGATGAATCGATCTTCTTCAAAATCATCGTCATCATTTTTTTCAAACTGGCTTAGCGATATGGGGCGTTTCGACGCTGCTACAAGATAATTTTTAGCAGTATTGACAGCTATTCGATACAACCAGGTGTAGAACGCACTGTCTCCACGAAAATTTGCCAAAGCTTTATAGGCCTTGATGAAGGAGTCCTGAACGACATCCTCAACCTCTGCCTCAGAACGAATAAATCTCGAGACTAAACGACTTACTCTGCGTTGATACTTCGTAAATAACAGCTCAAACGCGACTTTATCACCGCGTTGGACCCGCAATACAAGAACGTTGTCTTTCTCTCTTTCCGACATAACGACGAGCTTACCAGATTGTTGTTTCTTGCTGGTATTCGCTGGAACATTTAAATAGGTATTGAGTGATAAGTCCATGATGTTACCCCTAGTATTTTTATACGTCAGTGTATGAGCACCAAATAATGGAATGAGTTCCCCGAACATACTCAATATTTAACATATTTAAATCATGTCAAAATAAGCTGATCCGACGCTAGTAATTGCGTTACTCTAGCCAAAAATCTATCCAATCAAAGAACTTACACTAGTGATCAGTTTTGACATAGTCATTTTAGGCAGTGGATTAGCTGGTTTAGCCAGTGCACTGAAGCTCGCCCCACACCGGAGAGTCGCTGTCGTAACTAAAAAAAGCATGCCCGACGGCGCGAGCAACTGGGCCCAGGGCGGCATTGCGGCAGTTGTCGACGCGTTTGATACGCATGAATCTCACATTGAAGACACCATGATTGCTGGAGCCTACCTAAGCGACTTTGATGTCACTCGCTTGGTGGTTGAGAGAGGTGCCCAAGGGATTGAATGGCTCATCGATCAAGGTGTGAATTTCACTAAAGATAACAACACGTCCTCAGGGCTTCACCTGACCATGGAGGGAGGCCATAGTTTTCGAAGGATTATTCACGCAGATGATGCGACCGGGCACGCGGTCCAAACGACCCTTGAAGAACGGGTTCGTGCTCACCCCAATATCACCATTTTAGAGAATCACGTAGGCATCGATCTGATCACTGAAAAAGACCCCATCTCCAATAAAATGCAGTGCTGCGGCATCTACGTTTTAGATTCAAATAAAGATCTGGTGGTCGCCATCCAGGCTCCCACGGTCATTCTAGCCACGGGTGGCGCAGGAAAAACGTATCTGTATACGACCAATCCAGACACATCCACTGGGGATGGCATTGCGATTGGATGGCGCGCTGGATGCAGTGTATCCAACATGGAATTCATACAGTTTCACCCAACCTGTCTGTATCACCCTGAGGCAAAATCCTTCTTGATCTCTGAAGCCGTTCGAGGAGAAGGTGGTTTATTATTGCTACCGAATGGTCACCGTTTTATGCCCGACCACGATGCTCGCGCAGAGCTAGCGCCGCGTGACATTGTCGCGAGGAGTATAGATGCGGAGATGAAAAAACATGGCGTCGATTGTGTTTACTTGGATATTTCACACAGAGGGGCAGCCTTCATCCAAGAGCATTTCCCCAACATTTATAATCGGTGCTTAGAGCTTGGGATAGACGCTTCTAAAGAACCCATTCCAGTCGTCCCAGCCGCTCACTACACATGTGGTGGGCTTAATACATCTATCGAGGGACTGACAGACATTAATGGACTTTATGCGATCGGCGAGACTGCCCATACCGGACTTCATGGCGCAAACCGCCTTGCAAGTAATTCACTGCTTGAGTGTTTGGTTTTTGCAGAGCAAGCGACAAAACACATACTCACTCAAGAACAATTGGCGTTAGAAGCGGTGAAGGAATGGGACGAAAGTCGCGTCACCGATTCGGATGAAGAAGTTATCATTGCCCACAATTGGGATGAGCTCAGGCGTTTTATGTGGAACTACGTCGGTATCGTAAGAACAACCAAACGACTTGAACGTGCGAACCGCCGACTACAATTACTTCAAGAAGAAATCAGGGATTACTATTCAAATTTCAGAGTAACCCGTGATCTTTTAGAACTAAGAAATCTCGTGGCCGTGTCGGAACTGATTGTGCGCTGCGCGCTCAAACGCAAAGAGAGTCGCGGCCTGCACTTCAGTACTGATTATCCAGAGTTGGAAACAACGGCTTTAAACACTACTTGCCAACCTAAAATTTAATGATGCCGCAAAAATCAGATTACATGAAGTCAAAATGGTCGAATCTTCTGGACCGAACAAACGATCGAATTAAAGAGCGTGACCCTGCAGCGAAAGACCCTTTAGCCGGAAAATCAATCATCACGCCGTTAATGGATATCTCTGTTGTACATGTCAGCGGGGATGACGCAACAGCCTTTTTAGACTCCCAACTAACGAGTGACATTAAGAATTTAGCCGATAAAAAAATGGCCCGATCAGGCTACTGCAACCCTAAGGGACGTTTAATTGCAACAC
>CAJXPC010000053.1 GCA_913057845.1 uncultured Pseudomonadota bacterium | reverse complement strand
ATCTACACCTCTCTATTCGTCGGCAGCGTCAGATGTGTATAAGAGACAGATACGGGTTGGCAAGGGTACAGGACCTTTAACCACAGCGCCAGTCCGCTTTGCGGTCTCGACGATCTCGATAGCAGATTGATCAATCAATTTGTAATCAAACGCTTTCAAGCGAATTCGAATTTTTTGGTTATCCATTCAATTATCTCTTAACTGGGATGAAACACTTACGCGCACCACCTGATTAACTTTACTCCGTGACTTTAGAGACGACGCCAGCACCTACGGTACGGCCGCCCTCTCGAATCGCGAAACGCAATCCTTCTTCCATAGCTATTGGCTGAATCAACGTCACCTTCATCTGAACGTTATCACCAGGCATAACCATTTCAATACCCTCTGGCAAATCGCAAGCACCTGTCACGTCTGTCGTTCTAAAATAGAACTGAGGGCGATATCCATTGAAGAACGGGGTATGTCGTCCACCTTCATCTTTGCTCAGAATATAAACCTCAGCATCAAACTTGGTGTGCGGTGTAATCGAACCAGGCTTAGCCAACACTTGGCCACGCTCAACGTCCTCACGCTTAGTACCACGCAACAAGACACCCACGTTATCGCCAGCCTGACCTTGATCAAGCAACTTACGGAACATCTCAACACCTGTACACACGGTCTTAACCGTGTCTTTCAAGCCAATAATCTCAAGGTCTTCGTTAACCTTGACAATACCACGCTCAATACGGCCAGTGACCACCGTTCCACGACCAGAAATTGAGAACACATCCTCAACCGGCATCAGGAACGCCATATCCAAAGTTCGCTCTGGCTGAGGAATGTAAGTATCAAGCGCCTCAGCAAGCTTCATAATCGCAATCTCACCGTGCTCACCCTCATCACCCTCAAGGGCCTTCAATGCAGAACCAATCACAATCGGTGTGGCATCGCCCGGGAAATCATACTTGTCGAGCAACTCTCGAACTTCCATTTCAACTAACTCAAGTAACTCAGCATCATCAACCATGTCGGCTTTGTTCAAAAACACAATGATGTAAGGAACTCCCACCTGACGCGCAAGCAAGATGTGCTCTCGAGTCTGAGGCATTGGGCCATCAGCAGCGGAAACCACCAAGATCGCACCATCCATCTGTGCCGCACCAGTGATCATGTTCTTAACATAATCAGCGTGTCCTGGACAATCCACGTGCGCGTAATGGCGATTCTCTGTCTCATACTCAACGTGCGACGTATTAATCGTAATACCCCGTGCTTTTTCCTCAGGCGCATTATCAATCTGGTCGTAGCCCTTGCTTTCGCCGCCACCTTTTTTAGCCAGAACAGTCGTAATCGCCGCCGTTAGCGTCGTCTTACCATGGTCAACGTGTCCAATTGTTCCAACATTCACGTGCGGTTTGTTCCGCTCAAACTTTCCCTTTGCCATGATGTCCTCTTAACCTTTAATCAATTAGTTGAAAACCAATACCTACTATTTATCATTTACCACTGCTTCGGCAATACTTTTAGGTGCGTCTGCATAATGCTTAAATTCCATAGAGTAGGTCGCGCGCCCTTGCGTCAGGGATCGGAGAGTAGTGGAGTACCCAAACATTTCCGAAAGCGGCACCTCTGACTTAATTGCCTTACCACCACCAATCATATCTTCCATACCCTGGATCGTACCTCGACGTCCGGACAAGTCGCCCATCACATCGCCCATCTTTTCTTCTGGGGTTTCCACTTCTACAGCCATAATAGGCTCCAACAAAACCGCGGTTGCCTTCCTCATGCCGTCTTTAAACGCAATGATCGCCGCCATTTTGAACGCATTTTCTGACGAATCAACCTCATGATACGACCCGTCAAATAAAGTAATCTTCATATCTACCACAGGGTAACCCGCCACAACTCCGGAGGTCATAGCCTCTCTCAACCCCTTCTGCACAGCAGGAATATAGTCTTTAGGAACCGAGCCGCCCTTAGTCGCATCATGAAATTCAAAGCCTACACCTTGTTCGGAAGGCTCCATTTTCAACCAAACATGGCCGTACTGCCCCTTACCACCACTTTGCTTAACAAACTTACCCTCTATCTCGATAGACTTTTTAATTGCCTCTCGATAGGCTACCTGGGGCTTACCAATATTCGCCTCTACGCTAAACTCTCTGAACATTCGATCTACGAGGATCTCGAGGTGAAGCTCACCCATACCTGAGATAATTGTTTGACCAGACTCTTCGTCGGTTTTGACTCTGAAAGAAGGATCCTCTTGAGCCAGTCGACTCAAAGCAATACCCATTTTTTCCTGGTCAGCTTTAGTTTTTGGCTCTACGGCCTGAGATATAACCGGCTCAGGAAACACCATTCGCTCTAGAATCACTGGCTTGTCTTGATTACATAAAGTGTCGCCCGTGGTCGCGTCTTTCAACCCAACTGCTGCGGCGATATCTCCAGCCCGAACCTCTTTAAGCTCCTCACGATTATTCGCGTGCATTTGGAGTATCCGTCCGATACGCTCTTTTTTGCCCTTCACGGAGTTATAGACAGAATCACCCGCTTGCAATGTCCCAGAATACACTCGGAAAAAGATCAACTGACCGACATAAGGATCAGTCATAATTTTAAACGCCAATGCTGAGAAGGGCTCGTCATCATCTGCTTTTCGCTGCGCCGGCTCTCCCGCCTCTGTCTCGCACTTCATTGGTGGGACATCAAGCGGCGACGGCAGATAGTCAATTACCCCATCTAACATCGCCTGAACACCTTTGTTTTTAAAAGCAGTACCACACATCATCGGTACAATTTCAACCGCGATTGTGCGTGCGCGAATACCCTCTTGAATCTCTTTCTCGGAAAGACTGCCTTCCTCAAGATACTTATTCATCAATTCCTCAGATGACTCAGCCGCAGCTTCCACCAGCTTTTCTCGCCACTCATCCGCCTCAGCTTGTAGCTCAGCAGGAATATCTCTCATTTCGAATTTGGTACCACCAGTAGCGTCATCCCAATAAATCGCTTTCATTTTGACAAGGTCCACGACCCCCTCAAAACCTTCTTCGGCGCCAATCGGGACCTGAAGCGCGATTGGGTTAGCCTTCAATCTTGCTCGCATTTGCTCAAACACTTTGAAGAAATCGGCTCCTTGACGATCCATCTTATTCACAAACGCCATACGTGGCACTCGATATTTATTAGCTTGACGCCACACCGTTTCAGACTGCGGCTGAACCCCACCCACGGCGCAGTACACCATACAAGCGCCATCGAGCACCCGCATTGAGCGCTCCACCTCAATAGTAAAGTCTACGTGTCCAGGCGTATCAATAATGTTGATCCTGTACTCCGGCAAAGTGCCGTCCATACCCTTCCAGAAACATGTGGTAGCTGCGGAAGTGATGGTGATGCCCCGCTCACGCTCTTGGGCCATCCAGTCCATAACTGCTGCGCCATCATGCACTTCACCGATTTTATGAGATACGCCCGTGTAAAACAGGATACGCTCAGTTGTCGTCGTTTTACCAGCGTCGATATGCGCACTAATCCCGATATTTCGGTAGCGCTCAAGTGGGGTAGTTCGGGCCATGCGTACTTTCTAAATAACTTAAGATTAAAAACGGAAATGAGAGAACGCTTTATTTGCTTCTGCCATACGGTGCACTTCTTCCTTTTTCTTCACAGCGCCCCCGCGACCTTCTGACGCGTCTTTGAGCTCGTTCCCCAACCTCGCAGCCATGGACTTTTCGCTTCTAGACCTTGCAGCTTCCTTCAACCAACGCATTGCTAAAGCACTACGACGGGAAGGGCGAACTTCGACAGGAACTTGGTAATTAGCCCCGCCGACTCGTCGAGACTTAACCTCAACAAGAGGACGCACGTTCGACAAAGCGGTATTGAAGACTTCCAACGGATCAGCCTGAGCATTTTTCGCGATGTGATCAAGCGCGCCATAAACGATTCGCTCAGCTACGGATTTTTTGCCAGCCTGCATAATTACGTTCATAAATTTCGCAACCTCTTGATTGTGAAACTTAGGATCTGGCAATATCTGGCGTTTCGGTACTTCTCTGCGTCTTGGCATTTAAACCTCTTTGAATTCTATTAACAGCCCGTTAAGAGATATTTAACCCTTAGCTCTCTTAGTCCCATACTTAGATCGAGCCTGCTTACGATCCTTAACTCCCTGCGTATCCAAGCTACCTCGAACTACGTGGTACCGAACTCCAGGTAAATCTTTAACTCGCCCACCCCTAATTAGGACAACCGAGTGTTCCTGCAAATTATGGCCTTCACCCCCGATATAACTAATCACCTCAAATCCCGTCGTCAAACGTACTTTGGCAACTTTTCTTAGGGCTGAATTTGGTTTTTTAGGTGTCGTCGTATACACACGAGTACATACTCCACGCTTCGCAGGTGCTCCCCCGAGTGCAGGAACTTTACTTTTCACAATCGGCACTGATCTGCCTTTGCGAACCAATTGATTTGTAGTTGGCATCTTAAATATCGGGTCCTAAAAATTATGGTCTACATAAATAAAGTTGGGACGGACACGATATCCGTCCCAACTCGTGTTGTAACCGTTACCCCAGCGATTTTATTACTGGGAAAAAGACGGGCGATTCTAAGACCACCCGTCGCCTATGTCAAGCCGCAGCTTCGCCTTCGCTCTCAGAAACTTCCTCAAAAATTCCCTCAGGGTCGGCTGGTGCGTCCTTAAAGATGTCGAACACTTCTGGTTGCTTCCGATTTCGATGGTACGCGAGACCTGTTCCACCTGGAATCAATCGACCCACAATGACGTTCTCTTTGAGGCCGCGAAGCTCGTCTCTTTTACCCATGATCGCTGCCTCTGTAAGCACACGAGTCGTTTCCTGGAAAGAAGCCGCCGATATAAACGAGTCTGTCGACAAGGATGCCTTAGTAATCCCAAGCAATACATTGTCATAAGTTGCTGGCAATTTATCCTCAGCAATAAGCTTCTCGTTAGCTGTCAGCACCTCAGAGCGCTCAACTTGCTCTCCTTGGATAAATGCAGAGTGCCCAGAGTTGGTGATGTTCACACGACGCAGCATCTGCCTGACAATGACCTCGATATGCTTATCATTGATCTTCACGCCCTGCAAACGATACACATCTTGAACTTCATCGATGATATACCTCGCTAACGCCTCAATTCCTAGCAATTTAAGAATCTCATGCGGATCCGGTGGGCCGTCCACGATCATCTCACCGGTATTAACCAACTGACCCTCATGAACCATCATGAGCTTATCCTTCGAGATTAAAAACTCGTGGGATACACCATCACTATCAGTTATAACCAAACGCTGCTTACCTTTAGTGTCTTTTCCGAACGAGACAGCACCCGTGATCGGCGCCAACATCCCAGCATCCTTCGGAGCTCTAGCCTCGAAGAGTTCCGCAACCCGAGGCAGACCACCGGTAATATCTCTGGTTTTAGAATTTTCCTGCGGGATCCGAGCTAGAATTTCACCAACCCCAACCTGTTGTCCATTTTTCACGGTAATGACCGAATTAACCGGCACCGTAATATTAACTGGCGTGTCAGTTCCTGCGATCTTAATTTCCTCACCACTTTCGTCAATCAATCTAACACTTGGTCGAGAGTCTTTCCCTTGAGTAGAAGAACTTCGCTTAGGATCAGTAACCACCAGCGTTGAGAGGCCAGTCACATCATCAATCTGCCTTGCAACAGTAACGCCCTCCTCAACATTTTCAAATTTAACCGTACCCGAATATTCTGTAACGATCGGCCGTGTATGAGGGTCCCAATTGGCCAAGACTTTTCCAGCTTTTTCAGTGGAGCCATCGGAGACATGCAACATTGCCCCATAAGGAACCTTATGTCGCTCTCTCTCCCTACCGACGTCATCTAGGATCACAATTTCAGCAGAACGCGCAATGACAACTTTTTCGTCACGCTCATTTGTCACATAGCGCATTTGTGGTGAAAATTTAACAACACCCTTAGATTTTGAATCAATTTGGCTTGCAACTGCAGTTCGCGACGCCGCACCCCCGATATGGAATGTTCTCATTGTCAACTGAGTACCTGGCTCCCCAATGGATTGCGCTGCAATAACACCCACAGCCTCACCAGCACTAACCAAATGACCTCGGCCCAAGTCGCGCCCGTAGCAGCTCGCACATAGCCCAAAACGCGTCTCACACGTTAGTGGGGTCCTTACCTTAACCTCGTCAACCCCGCTATTCTCAATTTGATTCACAAGCTTTTCATCAAGCAACGTCCCAGCTGTTGCGAGTAGCCCGCCATTTTCTGGATCAACTAAGTCATCCGCAACCACACGCCCGAGAATTCTTTCACTCAATTGCTCAACGACCTCTCCACCTTCGATTAAAGCCTTTTGAACGAACCCACGAGATGTGCCGCAATCGTCCTCTAGCACAACCAAATCCTGCGTAACATCAACCAGTCTTCTGGTTAAATATCCAGAGTTAGCGGTCTTCAACGCCGTATCTGCAAGTCCTTTTCGAGCTCCATGCGTCGAAATAAAGTACTGCAATACATTCAACCCTTCTCTAAAGTTTGCTGTAATCGGCGTCTCAATAATCGAACCATCCGGTTTCGCCATGAGTCCACGCATACCGGCTAGCTGCTTGATCTGAGCAGCAGAGCCCCGAGCACCAGAGTCGGCCATCATATATATCGAATTAAACGACTCTTGATAGACTTGTTGTCCCTTTTCATCTTTGAGTGGAAGCCAAGCATTGGAGTCAACATCCCACTTCTTAACGGCCTCTTTACCTAGGCCATCCATCATCGCCTTTGCAACAACGTCTCCCGCTCGACCCCAAATATCAACAACCTTGTTATATCTCTCGCCTTGTGTGACAAGACCTGAGGTGTACTGACCCTCAATTTCTTTGACCTCTTCTTCAGCCTCCGCAAGAATTCTGACCTTTTCTTCCGGAATCACCATATCCTTGACCGCGAACGACAATCCCGCTCGCGTCGCAAACGTGAATCCCGTATACATCAATTTGTCAGCGAAGATCACTGTCTCACGTGTACCAAACTCTCTGAAGCTCACGTTAATAAGCCGAGAAATATCTTTCTTTTTAAGCGTCTGATTGACCAACTCAAAAGACAGCCCTTCAGGCAAAATTTCTGACAAGAATGACCGTCCAACGGTCGTCTTATGCCGACTAACTCGTCGACTGGCACCACCTTCTTCAATTTTTCCTTCAGCGATGCGGACTTCACACGACGCTTGGAGATCAATATCACCGTTCTGGTACGCACGCTTCGCCTCTGTGACGTTCGCGAAGATCATACCTTCACCCTTCGCACCAATTTTCTCTCGAGTCATGTAATAAAGACCCAATACGATATCTTGAGAGGGAACAATAATCGGCTCTCCATTAGCCGGTGACAGCACGTTGTTCGATGCCATCATCAAAGTTCTACATTCCATCTGAGCCTCAATGGATAGAGGCACATGAACCGCCATTTGGTCGCCATCAAAGTCAGCATTAAACGCAGCGCACACCAACGGGTGCAACTGTATTGCCTTTCCCTCAATAAGGACAGGCTCAAATGCCTGAATGCCCAAACGGTGTAGCGTAGGCGCTCTATTCAAGAGAACTGGATGCTCTCTAATAACATCTTCGAGGATATCCCACACTTCAGGAACTTCCTGCTCCACCAATCGCTTAGCAGCTTTAATCGTCGTTGCGAACCCTAAAACCTCTAGCTTATGAAAAATAAACGGCTTAAATAATTCCAGCGCCATTTTCTTAGGCAAACCGCACTGATGTAGCTTCAACTGAGGCCCAACAACGATCACTGAACGCCCTGAGTAATCAACCCGCTTACCCAGCAAGTTTTGTCTGAATCGACCTCCCTTACCTTTAATCATGTCAGCTAATGACTTCAATGGGCGCTTATTAGCCCCGGTCATCGCTTTGCCACGACGTCCATTATCAAGCAATGAGTCAACCGACTCTTGAAGCATTCGCTTCTCATTTCGGCAGATGATCTCTGGCGCCTTAAGCTCCAGCAGTCTCTTCAATCTGTTATTTCGATTAATGACTCTTCGATACAAGTCGTTAAGGTCTGAGGTCGCAAAGCGTCCGCCATCTAAGGGCACCAAAGGTCTCAAGTCTGGTGGCAATACAGGCAGCACCTCCATCACCATCCACTCTGGTTTGATTCCAGATCTATTGAATGCCTCTAGAACTTTAAGTCGTTTAGCAATTTTTTTAATTTTGGTATCAGATTCGGTCTCACTGAGGTCCTGCCGAAGCCTTTCAATCTCGCCAGGAATATCAATGCTTTTAAGTAGCTCACGGATCCCCTCAGCACCCATCACGGCAGTGAACTCATCCCCGAACTCTTCGAATTTTTCTAAATAATTATCCTCAGATAATAACTCCCCTTTATTGAGAGGTGTCATTCCTGGGTGCGTGATGATATAGGCCTCAAAATAAAGCACCCGCTCAATATCTCTTAGCGGAATATCCAATACGATACCCAATCGTGACGGCAGAGACTTAAGAAACCAAATGTGGGCTACTGGTGACGCAAGCTCAATGTGAGCCATTCGCTCTCGGCGCACCTTCGACAGCGTGACTTCAACACCACACTTCTCGCAAATAACACCTCGGTGCTTTAAACGCTTGTACTTACCACAAAGACACTCGTAGTCTTTTACTGGGCCGAAAATCTTTGCGCAAAACAATCCGTCGCGCTCGGGTTTAAACGTCCGATAATTTATCGTCTCAGGCTTCTTGACCTCTCCATAAGACCAAGATCGAATTTTTTCCGGAGATGCGAGGCTGATTTTAATAGCATCGAAGTCCTCTTCCTGATTTACCTGCTTAAATAGATCCAACAACGCTTTCATTGTTTGCCCCTTTTAAATTCTTTGTCGAAGTATAGGTACTCGTTCAGCGCCATTTAATGACGATCCAGATCGATGTCAATCACAAGTGATCGAATCTCTTTCACCAGAACATTGAATGACTCCGGCATCCCGGCATCAATTTTATGCTCCCCTTTAACAATGTTCTCATACACTTTCGTTCGACCATTGACGTCATCAGACTTAACGGTAAGCATTTCTTGCAAGGTATAGGCTGCACCGTACGCCTC
>CAJXPC010000052.1 GCA_913057845.1 uncultured Pseudomonadota bacterium | reverse complement strand
TCGTCGGCAGCGTCAGATGTGTATAAGAGACAGTTGTTATTCCGGCAACGCTAGCTGCTAGCTGTGCATTCATGTTGCCAGTCGCTACCCCACCAAATGCAATTGTGTTCTCGGCCGGTCATCTGGCACAAAAAGATATGACAAGAGCTGGATTGGGTTTGAATATTCTTGGGGTTATTCTTGTAACGCTGGTTGCATACACGTTGATGTTGTGGGTCTTCGCTATTGAGCCTGGGGTGTCACTATCTTTTTGATTATTTTCTTTCAGATGTTTTTTTATCTAGATCGTTAAGACTTAGCGCTACTCGAAATCCGAGATCGATATGTTTGGCGCCGTAAAATTTGTAACGTTCGGCGGTCCTAAGGTAGTAAGGCTGATTGGTTAGCCATGAGCCGCCTCGATAGGCGCGTTGCTCACAATCTCCATCTGTGAAGGGTCGCCCATCAAGTGAACCACGACTGTGTCGCCAATTCGGATTGAGGCAGTCTTCTACCCACTCCCATACATTGCCGAGCATATCGAAGACGCCAAATTGATTGGGTTTATAGGAGCCCACATCGGACAAACTCGGTTTGCCGTCTGAGCAGGGTAATGTAAGCCATCCGAACTCATATTCCAGTTCGGCAGTTTTATCGTAACCATTACCATACTCACAAGTTTTTTCAGGTGGAATACCAAAGAATCGAGTTCGCTTGGTGCCGGATTGAGCGGTATATTCCCACTCTGCTTCGGACGGCAAACGGTATGCTTTCCCAGTCTTTTCTCGCAACCACTGGATATACACTTGTGTATCTTCCCAAGACACGTTCATGACGGGTTGGTTACCCCTTCCATAGCCTTCATCGTCGATCGAAGGGCAGGTGGCATCCTGAGCGCACATTTCCCACTGCGCGAATGTGATCTCTAATTGACTGATGCTAAACGGTTGCTCAAAGACAATGTCTAGAACATAACCTTCGTTGTAAGGGCTTCCGAATTCGTTTGGAGGAGAACCAAATCCGTAAGGTCCCGCAGGGATTACAATCATCTTAGGGCAGGAGTCGCAGTCCTGGAAGATGTCTCCCGCTTCCGGTTGCGCAATCACGTGGGAGCTAACCATTATGATGCTCACCCCGAGCGCTAAGGAACATACATTTTTGAGTCTGAACATTATGGGTGACTCAAGCTTAATGCGATTCGAAAACCCAGATCTATTTCTCGAGCACCTAGATATTTATATCTGTCAGGTATTTGTAAATATTTCGGTGGGTGATTAAGCCAGGAACCGCCTCGATAGGCACGTTGCGCGCAATGACCGTTAACGCGAGCTGATGCATCGGTTGGGGCGTTGCGCCACAAGATTGCTTGGCAGTCTTCAGTCCATTCCCAGACATTACCTAACGTATCATGAAGTCCAAAATGGTTTGGTTTAAATGAGCCTATAGGCGCAGAGAAGTTGAAACCATCGTCGCAGGGTAATGCCTCCAATCCGTAATCGAGGGTCCGTTGTGCGGTTTGGTCATAAAGATTTCCAAATTCACATACTTGTGTTGGTGTTAAGCCAAAAAATCGAGCTCGATTACTACCTCCTGTTGCGACGTATTCCCACTCAGCTTCAGTGAGCAACCTATAGGGTTTTCTGGTTTTTTTAGACAACCATTTGGTGTATTCAAGTGTTTCTTTCCAGGAAACATTCACTACCGGGTGATTGTCTTCGCTCCAGTCGTCTCGTTTCGCAGTGGGACATTGCTCGTCGATGACGCAGGCTTCCCACTGTTGGTAGGTGATTTCAAATTTACCTACAGCGAACGGTTCTGAGATTATTACCGGGCGCAATTCACCTTCACTATAGGGCCGTCCTTGGTCAACCGGTGGCCCTCCCATACTGAAAGATCCAGAGGGAATCACGACCATGACGGGACATTGCCCGCAGTCTTCGAACTCATCACCAGGACGGTAAGTGTCGCCAGCTAAAACCGGACTTATGGATAGGATCCATAAGCCGAACAGCGCATGTGAAGATGATTTGGTGATGAACATTAAAGTTAGTTGTGTATGAATTTTCTGATGGGGTATATTATTCTAAAATTAGAGACTCGTCTCAGCTTAGGAGGTCACATTATGATTCATGTTGTAGCTATTATTAAAGCCAAACTTGGAAAAAGAGACGCTATTCTTTCTGTTGCCAGGGAGAACGTAACAACTGTCAGGCAAGAGGTTGGGTGCATTGAGTATATTCTAGTCGTAGACGCAGAGTTTGGTGCGTTTCAAACTGAATTTGGAGAGGACACCTTTTTGGTTATTGAAAAGTGGCGTGATGAGGCTGCATTAAAGGCCCATGCGGAAGCACCTCACATGTTGAGTTATGGTCAAAAAATTAAAGATTGGATTGAATCTAGAGTGATTCACGTTCTGGATCCTGTAGCTTAATTATCGAAACGTGATGCTCTATTTTGCCTATGGCTCTAATCTTGATGATGAGGATTGGGGGAACTTTTGTATTAAGAATTCTCTGCCAGCTGACTGCATTAAGCCTATTGGTCCGGCGTTCTTGCCTGATCATGAATTAGTATTCGATGTTTTTTCACAAACTCGCGGTGGTGGAGCTTTAAATATAAAGGAGCGATTGGGTGTATATGTTTGTGGTGCTTTATTCGAGGTGGGGGATCTTGGTTGGCGGGTACTCGATTTAAAGGAGGGTGTATCCGACCGTGTTTATCAAAAAGTTAGTAAGCACATATTACAGCCTGATGGCACTCTTGTTCTAGCGTTGACGTATGAGGTTGCTCCTGAGAGTCAGTGTCATTTCGTCGAGCCAACCTCAGCTTACTTTGAGGCAGTTAAGCGTGGCTTAATGCGATTTAATTTTTCAGATATTCACCTTATTCAGGCAGCAGATGGTGAACGGTTTCCAGATTCAACGGTTGGTGTTTTTGTGTACGGAACACTTCTGAGTGGTGAGTGCCGGCATTGGGTAATAGAATCGTTAAATGTTTTACAATCTAAAGATGTTTCAGTACACGGTTCGTTGCTTGCGACGAAGTTTGACTATCCAATGCTCCACCTTTCTAGGACAGACAGTGCTCAAGCCATTTCGGGCGAATTGATTTTCCCCGCTGATCTGTGCGCTGCGATTCAGCGACTGGATAAGTTGGAAGGATTCTCTATTTTTGGTTCGGTTGATAACAAGTATGACCGAGCTCTGGTGCCCGTAACCGCCAGAGGAGAAGATCCGATTTTGGCTTGGTGTTATGTCGCTGGAGACTTAAGTATCACGACCCACGAGATTGAGGGAGGCTCCCAAGAGACAGTGTAAAAAAACCTGACTGATTGATGTTTATGCTTAAGTGATCTGATTTACGATTCCCCCCTCTACCCTAAGTGCGGCTCCGGTAGTTAGGGCGGAGAGCGGACTACATAGGTAGACCGCCAACGGAGCCACTTCCTTGGCTTCAGCAAATCTTTTGATGATTGATGTTGGGCGAAATTTCTCAAAAAATTCTTGTTCCAGTTGTTCAAGGCTGATACCCCAGTCGTCAGCACGTTCTCGTCTTTGTTGTTCTGTGGTATCGGTCCTGGTTGGCCCAGGTAGTAGCGCGTTCACTGTCACCCCGGTGCCGCTGAGCGACATTGCGAGGCCGCGAGAAATACTAAGTTGAGCGCTTTTGCTGAAACCATAGTGAATCATTTCCGGTGGAATCATTAGGCCCGATTCGCTGGAGATGAAAATGACCCGCCCCCATTTCTGACTGACCATTTTCGGCGTGTAGAACCTAGTAAAACGTACCCCACTCATGACATTAATTTCAAATAGTCGAGTCCAATCTGTGTCGTCAATTTCGAAAAATTGTTTTCGTTCATAGATACCTAAGTTGTTAATGAGAATATCAACTTTAGGTACTGCGTCAAATACACTTTGGCATCCATAGGGCGTTGTGCAATCAGCGCTTATCCCTATGGGTTTAGTTTGCGAATTGATGGCTTTTATTTTTTCTACTGCACTGGTTACTGTTTCTTGATATCTTCCTGTGATGACGACATCAACGCCTTCCTCTGCTAATGCTTCAGCAATGGCATAACCAATGCCGTAAGTTGATCCAGTGATGAGCGCTTTCTTGCCTTGAAGTTGCATATCCATGTCGCACGATCTCCTCGAAATTAAATACGTCTTTATCGTACACTAGCAACAGGGGAAAAGAGATGGGCTTCAAAGGAGTCAAAGGTGTTAGTTAATGACATTAATCTAATCGAAATTTTTTTGATTGAGGTTTCAAGGTAAATCAATGATTGAAAGAGTTTATGTAACGGCAAGTACTTCGTTTGAAGCAGCATGTCAGATTGATATATTTCCCGACGAACACAGGGCCAGAGGGTTACACGGCCATAGTTATGAGTTGTCTGTCAGGGCAGCCATTGATGATTCCGAATCGCTTGGGGGTGATGAGATCGAGATGGCGCGCGAGACCTTGATGCGCGCATGTTCACCACTTGACTATAGTTATTTGAACGAGATTATTGAGGTTCCGACTGATGAGAATATTGCAAGGTATGTTTGGGCGCGACTCAATCTTCCGAAGGTTAATGTTATTGGATTGCGTAGCCAACAAGATGAGGGCGTGCACCTAGATGCACAAGGGCGCGCACACGTTTGGAGAAAATTTCGTTTTGAATCTGCGCACATGCTACCTAACGTACCAGAGGGCCATAAATGTGGCCGGATGCATGGGCATGGGTTTGAGGTAATACTGCACGCACAAAGTTATCTTGAGGGCTCTAATTTGGGTATTGATTATGATGAATTAGAGGTATGCTGGGGTGAGGTGCATGACATGCTTAATCACAATTGTCTCAATGATATTCCTGGCCTTGAAAACCCGACAAGTGAGATGATTTCTTTCTGGTTATGGAGTCGTTTAAAAGAAAAGCTGCCACAGTTAAGTTGGGTTACAGTCTATGAGACGGCAACAAGCGGTGCGCACTATAATGGCTCGATCTTTAGGATTTGGAAAGATTTCTCAATAGACAGCGCTATTCGACGTGAACGTGTAGGCTTTGACGATGAGCGTTTACGGATCCATGGTCATACATATTTGTGTCGGTTGCATTTAACGGCCCCTTTGGATCAAATTTTGGGTTGGACTATAGATTATGGAGACATTAAAGAAAAATTTAGCCCTATATTTGCCGCGCTCGACCATCAACCACTTTATGAGGTAGCGGATTTGTCAGATAACGATCCATTAAGTATTGCGAGATGGATCAAAAAAAATAGCAGTAATTGCCTGCCAGAGCTTGAGCGAATTGATTTGTACGAGACTAGAGGTTGTGGCGTCACCATAGACTGGGGATCTTTGGGGCCAGCGCTGCCCATTTGACATTATGTATTCAGTTAAGGAAATTTTTTATACGATACAAGGAGAGGGTGCTCAAAGTGGAAGGGCAGCTGTTTTTTGTCGATTCGCCGGTTGTAATTTGTGGTCGGGTCGTGAGGAAGATCGATCGTCGGCAGATTGTCAATTTTGTGACACCGATTTCGTGGGAACGGATGGCGTAAACGGCGGAAAATTTGTATCTCCTGAGGCATTGGTTGATAGAGTGGAGAGTCAGTGGCCATCTCCCAATCGTGCTCGTCGATACGTAGTGTGCACGGGGGGTGAACCATTACTGCAGCTTGATCACAACTTGATTCGAGAATTTCATAATAGGGGTTTTGAGGTTGCGATTGAGACGAATGGTACGATACCTGTTCCCAAGGGCGTTAATTGGATATGTGTGAGTCCCAAGGGGGTGGTGCCAGTTCAGGTAAAACAGGGCGATGAGCTAAAGCTGGTTTACCCTCAGACTGGTCATGATCCTGCGCAGTTTTTATCGTGGGATTTCGATCACTATTTTATACAGCCTAAGGATGGTCCGGATATTGTGTTGAATACTGAACTCTCAATTCAATTTTGCAAAGAGAATCCTAGTTGGCGACTAGGTCTGCAAATTCATAAAATGATTGGTGTGCCGTGAAATTAATTGAACAATGTGTATTGAAAATGAGAAGCGTCGTTGAGATTCTTCTCTATGTTGCCCTTTCGTTCGTTTTGTCGGGCGTTGGGTATGCGGACAATGCTGAAGATATGTTTGACCTTGGATATGATGCTTTTGTAAAAAGGGATTATGCAGGTGCTGAAAAACATTGGATGCGTGTTGGGGCACTTGGCCATGCGAGAGCTCAAAATGGATTGGGAATAATGTATCGAGATGGTGATCTTGGTGAGGCCCGGTCAGAGGATGCTGCCGTATGGTTTCTTCAGTCGGCTAACAATGGTTATGCTTATGCAATGTTCAATCTTGGTATGCTCTACAAGAACGGTCGTTTTGGCGAGGTTAACGATATAGAAGCCTATCGTTGGCTATTATTGGCAAGTACGATTAATTTTGACGAGAACGCGAAGTTCCAGGCTAACTTATTGAGTCAAAGGATGGATAAGCAGTCTCTCGTGAAAGCGCGTGAGCAGGCACAGCTGTGGCTTGATGAGTTCTTTTTTGGGAAATCAACATACTAGTATTTAAAAACTTTAGTGGAGGGGTGAACGATGGACCTTGGAATTAACGGTAGAACTGCGATTGTGTGCGCATCGAGTCGGGGTTTAGGGAAAGCCTGTGCGATGGCGTTGGCAGAAGCTGGTGTTTCAATTGTACTAAACGGTAGAGATGAAAAAATACTCACGGCTACCGCAAATCAAATTGCTAAAGATACCGGAGTCTCCATAACTCCTGTGATTGCGGACATCAGTACTCAGGAGGGGCAGGCCAAGGTTTTAGAGGTCTGTCCAAAGCCAGATATTCTGGTTAACAATAATGGTGGCCCGCCATTCAAGGATTTCCGGGAGCTTGACCGTGAGGCGATGCTAGACGGTGTGACTATGAATATGGTTACACCGATTGAGTTGATTCAAAAGGTGGTTGATAACATGATTAAACAAAAGTTCGGTCGCATCATTAATATCACATCAATGAGCGTAAAAATGCCAGTTCCAGGGTTAGATCTATCGAGCGGAGCTCGTGCTGGCTTGACGGCTTTTCTTGCTGGGGTGGCGAGGACGATCGCTGATCACAATGTCACGATTAATAATATTCTTCCTGGTTTTTTTGATACAGATCGATTGAGGGGCGGCTTGCAATCCTGGGCGCAGAATACGGGTGTAAGTGTTGAGGAAGTTGCGAAGGATCGTGCATCGAAGATACCAGCGAAGCGTTTTGGTATGCCTGACGAATTTGGCAAGACTTGTGCTTTTTTATGTAGTGCTCATGCAGGTTACATTACAGGCCAGAGCCTATTGATAGACGGTGGTGTTTACAATAGCGCATTTTAGAACCCGGGATTATAGTTAGCCTTCTTTAACTACGTTCCTCCAGGATGATCCTGGAGGCTTCTTGGGATACATATTCCTTTCTGAATTCTTCAAAATCTAGCTGTTCGTCACGTTCCACGCTCTGATGCTTTGTGATGGATAATTTGACATTATTTTCGCAGTCAGTCAGTGTTTCTTTGCTTAGTGTGTCCTGCTTGAGGCGCTCCGTGTACTCGGATGACAGGGACATAATGAAGTTAAAATAAGAACCGTTATGCTTTTCTTCGATATCTTGGAGCACTCGTGCAGAAGGCGTTTCTTCAGGGTTTTCGAGGCAGATCGCCGCATTGGCGAGTGATTGCATATGAATACTTGTTTGATTGGCTTCGTCGAGTTTTAATGCAAAAGGTTGGCAGGCTTCAATGATGTCTGCACCCCAAGACTTGACTGATGAAAAGTCTTTGTCACGGGTTAGTTTAAGAGACGGATCTCTGCCTCGTTCAGCAATGAGATATTGATTTTCACTATTCGATCTATTCTCCTCTGTTGAGTCATCTGAACTTTTCGACAAGAGGCAAAAGAGTAGGAATGTATCGAGAAACGCGATCGTTTCTTTACTGATGCCAATGTCCTGATAGGGGTCAAGGTCAAGACAACGAACCTCGACGTATTCAACTCCTCTTCTATTCAGAGCCAACAAAGGGCGCTCGCCATATTGAACGGGCTGTTTTGGTCTTATCGTTCCATAAAACTCATTCTCAATTTGTAGTAAAGCATTTGATAGTTGTATTGTATTTTTCCCATCAGTTAAGCCAATTGCAGCATAAGGAGGATAGGGCTGCGTCAGCGCATCATAGAGTGACCGAGCATAACTGGTGAGGTTGTTATAGCTCACACTGATCGAGGATTGGACATCACTTTGGTAGCCAAGTGGCCCCATTCTTAACGATGTGGCATAAGGGAGAGAATGAGTCCCATTCGCCATCTTGTTTAAGTGATGTACTCGACCGTTAACAAAACAGTCACAGACGGCAGGAGAGGCTCCAAATAAATACAACAGTAACCAGGCATGTTTCCTAAAATTTCGAATGAGTGAAAAGTAGTGTTGATTCTTAATGGCGATCAAATCATCACGATCATTGGATCGGCCGTATATGCGGGCCCAAGTTTCATTGGAGATAGAAAAGTTGTAATGAATACCAGAAATTGTTTGCATCTTGGCCCCATATCGAAGGGCCAGCCCACGTCGGTAGACCGTCTTGGCTGTTGCAATATTCGAGTGGCCAAATTGAGCTATAGGGATACGACTATCTTCCGGAAGCATACACGGCATACTCGAGCACCAGAGAAGTTCTGATGAAATATTACGGCTCACAAACTGGTGAACTTGTCTTAACTGATTTAGGCAATTACCAACGTCGTTGTGTGTGTCTGTGATTAGTTCCAGTTGAGCTTCGCTAAAGTCCGTAGTTATATTCGGATGTGTTAGCGCAGAGCCTAATTGACCGGGATGCGGTTGTTGGCTCAGTCGACCTGTTGGATTGACACGTAAGCTCTCTTTTTCGATACCTCTAGTGAGGTTCGTCAGGTCTTCGCTAACGAGTTGATCAAGGTTTAGCATGGGCATAGTTTTTATTATTTGATTACGGATATGAGTATGTGTCATTTGAAGGCTATACCGTATGATATCTTTAATCGTAATCCAATTTTTACTCAGTTATGATTTTTCTTTACTGAGTCTTCCCAACAGTCATTGGTCAAATCTTTGAAAATATGTCGTCGCAAGATCTAAATAAAAAGCCGCACACAATTTTTGAGTTGTTCTGTGTTTTCTCATTAATTACATTGCAAGGTTTTGGAGGTGTCATTTCCATCATGCAAAGACTGTCTCTTATACACATCTCCGAGCCCACGAGACCTCTCTACATCTCG
>CAJXPC010000051.1 GCA_913057845.1 uncultured Pseudomonadota bacterium | reverse complement strand
GAGGTCTCGTGGGCTCGGAGATGTGTATAAGAGACAGGGTAAAGATGCTCATCCTGACCCTCAAAAAAGATACGTTGCCGGTGTTGCGAACGGATTGTTTTATGGACTCGGTGCTGCCATGGCTGGTTCAGTGGCCATGCTTTTTACAGCGTTACCCGGAGCTCTGATTGCAGTGATCGCTGGCCTGGGCCTACTCGGTGCAATTGCGAGTAATACCGAAGGTATCTTCCAGAGCAAAGAGGGTAGTGAGGCTGGAGTGATCACGCTATTGGTAACAGCATCTGGTTTGAATTTTCTAAGTATCGGTTCCGCATTTTGGGGGGTGGTATTTGGATTGTTGTCTTATCACTTACTTAAAAATCCACTTCGACTCAACAACTAGAAATCGACTAATCGATTCAGCACTGAAGGAGAGAAGACATGCACGCCGTACAAGAACGTACGAAAGAGATTAATCCCAAAGATTTGATAGCAGGCCTGGAAAAAGGTCTGAAGATTATCGAGGCATTTGACGATATGAGTCAGCGCTTAAGCCCCTCAACTGCAGCCCGCCGAACAGGTCTACATCGAAGCGCTGCCCGGCGACATTTGCTGACACTGGAACATCTTGGCTATCTTGAAAGTGATGGACACATGTTTTGGCTCACACCACGTGTGTTGCGCTTGGGATGGTCTTACGTGGAGTCCGCTAAGGTGCCACGAATTGTTCAGCCATTTCTTGTTCGCATTAGTCAAGCGTTGTCGGCGGAGTCGTATTTTTCAGTACTGGACGGCGATGATCTAGTCGTTGTAGGGCGAAGTGGTTACATGCAGGAACACAACAGCCATGTGATGCTTGGTTCACGCGTATCTCCGCGACTACACAGCGCTGGTCTGATGCTGATGTCTACCTTACCGGATGATCGCATAGAGAGTTGGTTGAGCAATGATGGTCCTTACTACGCCTTGACTCCCTTTACATATACCAATCCTGATGATATTCGTCGCAAGATTTTGGATGTTCGTGTGCATGGTCATTGTTTGCTTGAACAACAAATTGAGACTGGTACGCGAAGCATTTCCGTATTGGTTCGAAACCGAGAGTCCATGATTGTCGGCGCACTGAGTATCACGGTAAAAATTGGTACGCAGGATGTGTATGAAACCCGTCAGCAGGTGATGCCGATTCTCAACAGTGCAGCAGCATTGATCCAGGCTGTTCTGTAACCTTTTTGCCCTCCGGTTCGAGCGAACCGTTTTGGGCTGATTCGGTGATTGAGTCAGCCCAGCCTTTCTTTTTAGGTAGACAACATGATAGATAAAACCAGCCTGAGTATGGCACAGGCAATATCAAAGGTTAAAGATGGTTCAACCATCATGATTGGTGGTTTTGGAACCGCTGGACAACCTGCCGAGTTGATTGATGCACTAATTGAACATGGTGCACGTGATTTGACGATTGTCAGTAACAATGCGGGCAATGGCGATATGGGATTGGCATTGCTGATCAAAGAAAAGAGAGTTCGAAAAATGATTTGCTCTTTTCCAAGGCAGCACGACTCATGGCACTTTGACACTTTATATCGTGAGAAGGGCATTGAGTTGGAGTTAGTTCCTCAGGGCAATCTTGCTATACGAATTCAGGCTGCGGGTGCAGGATTAGGTGGTGTTTTTACTCCAACGGGCTACGGCACTATATTGGCGGATGGCAAAGAAACTAGGGAAATTGCAGGCAAGAAATATGTATTCGAACTACCGATTAAAGCCGACATTGCCTTAATAAAAGCATTGAAGGGAGACCGCTGGGGTAACTTGGTTTACAGGAAATCTGCACGAAATTTCGGCCCGATCATGGCCATGGCTGCAGCTACAACAATTGCTCAGGTTAAGGAAATTGTTCCTTTGGGAAGTTTAGATCCAGAGCATGTGATTACCCCGGGAATCTTTGTTCAACACGTCACCTCAGTAGGAGTTTAATCATGACCATACAACCTTTGAGTCGCGATCAAATTGCGCAGCGTGTCGCGCTTGATATAGAAGAAGGTGCCTACGTGAATCTTGGTATCGGTTTACCAACACGAATCGCAAACTTTTTAGCTCCAGGCAAGGAAATCTTTTTGCACAGTGAGAACGGAATTCTTGGCATGGGCCCAGCTCCAGAAGTTGGCAAAGAAGACGATGAGCTTATTAACGCAGGTAAAGAGCATGTGACCTTACTCAATGGAGGATGTTTTTTTCATCACGGTGACAGCTTCGCAATGATGCGAGGTGGTCATATTGACGTCTGCGTCCTCGGGGCTTTTCAGGTCGCTGCCAATGGTGACCTTGCGAACTGGCACACTGGCGCACCCGATGCTATTCCTGCTGTGGGTGGGGCAATGGATTTGGCTGTGGGGGCGAAGAAGGTGTTCGTGACAATGGAGCATAACACCAAGAAAGGTGAGCCCAAAATTGTTGAACGTTGCACTTATCCGCTAACTGGATTGGCTTGTGTTGATCGCATTTATACAGATCTTGCCGTGATCGATGTCACATCCAGAGGCCTAATTGTTATCGAGATGGCTCCTGGGATCGATATTCAAACGTTGCAAAACCGCACCGAAGCGCCGCTACATTACAACTCTTGAATTTGGTGAGATATGACAAACCCTACAGTTGATGCATTCATCGTGGATGCAGTGAGAACTCCATTTGGTCGATACGCTGGCGCACTCAGTTCTGTCAGACCCGATGATCTTGGTGCTGTTCCTCTGAAGGCCTTATTGGCAAGGAATGCGCAGCTTAAGCCAGAGTTGATTGATGATGTGATCTACGGTTGTGCCAATCAGGCTGGGGAGGACAACCGCAATGTGGGGAGAATGAGTCTTCTACTCGCAGGGTTGCCTCAGACTGTGCCGGGCACAACCATAAACCGTCTATGTGGTTCAAGTCTAGACGCAATTTCTCTCGCTTCAAGATCAATTAAAAGCGGTGAAGCTTCGATCATGATTGCAGGTGGTGTTGAGAGTATGAGTCGTGCCCCCTTTGTGATGGGTAAGGCTGAGAGTGCATTCTCCCGCAGTGCCAACATCGAAGACACGACCATCGGTTGGCGTTTTATTAATAAAGCAATGAAGAGCTTATATGGTACGCATTCAATGCCTGAAACAGCAGAAAATGTAGCAGAAGACTTCGGCATTTCTAGATTGGATCAGGATCTGTTTGCGCTGCGTAGTCAACAAAAAGCCGCGAATGCAATCGAAAATGGTCGACTAGGCCTAGAGATCGTAGCTGTACCGATTCCGCAGAAAAAAGGTGAGGCTATCCAGTTCACGACAGATGAACATCCCCGTGAAACTACTCTGGAACAACTTTCAAAGCTCAAAGGTGTCGTGAAACCAGAGGGCACCGTGACTGCTGGCAATGCCTCAGGTGTTAATGATGGTGCGTGTGCATTGTTACTTGCTTCTGGGGCGGCAATAGATACTTTTGGATTGAAAGCGCGTGCGCGTGTGGTTGGTTCCGCAACAGCAGGTGTGCCGCCGAGAATCATGGGGTTTGGCCCAACACCCGCCATCAAAAAAGTTCTGCATCAAACTGGTTTGAGCATTCACGATATGGATGTGATTGAACTAAACGAAGCATTTGCAGCTCAAGCATTGGCTGTAACACGTGCACTTGAGTTAAGCGATGACGATGTCCGTGTGAATCCCAATGGAGGGGCAATCGCTTTAGGTCATCCCCTCGGAGCATCCGGTGCTCGTTTAGTGACTACTGCGCTTTATCAGCTTGAGCAAACTGGCGGCCGATACGCCTTGTGCTCCATGTGTATTGGTGTAGGTCAGGGGATCGCATTAATTATTGAGCGTGTGTGAGGTGGAACAATGAACTTACCAATTCAATTGCATGTTCAACATAGCGGGCTTGAGAAAGGGACGCCGATTGTATTTCTGAATTCATTAGGTACCGATCTAAATATGTGGAACCAACAGGTAGCACAGCTTTCATCGAGCTATCGCATGATTCAAATGGACACCCGTGGGCACGGTCAGTCTGCTGTGAGTCGTGGCCCATACTCAATTGATTTATTGTGTGAGGACGTGATTCATACGCTAGATGCTTTGGGCGTGCCAAAGGCATACTTCTGCGGAATTTCTATGGGGGGTATGATGGCCCTGAATCTTTCCATTCTTTACCCTAGTCGTGTTGAGAAAATTGTTGCTGCAAATACCGCCGCCATAATTGGTAATGAGTCAGCTTGGCTTGAGCGTGCAAACCTGGTTCGAATGCTGGGAATGGGACCTGTGGTTGCGGGTGCGGCAGGGCGCTGGTTTACGAGTCAATTTAATAACGATCATGTTGATCAAGTGAATGTGATGTTAGCGCAGTTGGCAAAAACTCCATCCGAGGGTTATGCGGCATGTTGCGAGGCTTTGTCCAAGGCCGATCTGCGTGAAAAGGTTGCTAGTATTTCAGTGCCAGTATGTATTGTTGCGGGAGAGTTGGATCCGGTAACTACTGTCATCGATGGTCAATTTCTTGTGGAGAAAATCTCTAGTTCTCGTCTAGAGGTATTGCCAGCTTCACACTTGTCTAATGTCGAGAATCCTCAGCAATTCTCCGAAATACTTTCACGATTTTTTTAAGTTCGATCTGTGCACTTGTGGGGCGCTGATCGCTCACTGAGGTACCCCATAGTGTGTTCTATTTTCTTCTCGATTTCTAAAATCGAATTGGTCGAAAACCAATTCCATAAACAGAAATTACCCGTTTGAAACATTTCGGGTGGAGGAGATTCCCTTGAAAAAATTATCGCTGTGCATCGCACTTGCATTCAGTACGACGCTCGCTCACTCCCAATCCAGCAGTCCACTTTCTTTTGAAGCTGGGGGTGCAAAATTTACTCTTTACGGCAATGTAGATACCTATTTAAGTTACCAGCGCAGCAGCAGTGGCACATCTTTCACATCGCTTCAGGAGGGTGCTTTTCTACGTACTCGGTTGGGTGTAATGGGAGAAAAAGATCTGGGTAGTGGTCTTAAAGCAAAGTTTACACTTGAGCAGGGTTTAAAGAGTTTAAGCGGTGAACAGGCTCAGACGGATCGTTTGTTTGATCGTCAGGCTTGGGTGGGATTGGAGACGCAGTATGGTGAGTTGCGTGTGGGTCGTCAGAATACATTGATTTTTGCACCGCTTGCGTTGTATCAAGATTTCACTTACCGATCACTTGGATCTTTAGCGAATTCCTTTTCGTTCCCTGCACGACTTGATGACGATATTGCGTATATTTCACCACGAATGGCAGGCTTTAAAGTAGAAGCGCATTATTCATTTGAAAGTGATGACAGTGCCCCAGCAACTAGTGGTCCTGGCGTGGCCACGTCAGATAATAAAGATGTCGGTGTTGCGCAGTTGGGTGTGGACTACGAAAACGGTCCGTTTCGCGTCGGACTGGCGGGTCTTGAGGCGGGTACTCCCAAGAATTTTGTGAATCAAAGAGAAGCGTACTTCTATAACGCGTATTTGAACTATAACTATGGTAAGGGGAAGATATACCTTGCGCATACCGAAAGTAACAATCGAGCACAGTCCGGTTTGCCAGCCCCTCAGGCTTTTCCGCTGTTCCCACTCGGTGGGCAAAATGATGTAGCCACACGCAATCGTGATTACGGTATATCAACCATATCTGCAGATTACATGGTTACTGAGAAACTTCGTGTAGGTGCGTTGTATTCCATGATCAATGATCAATCTGGGAATAATGACGAAGCGGATGGCTACGCTCTTGGTGCATATTGGAACGCGTTGAGAGACACCACTCTGTATTTGATTGTTGCGGGTATCGATAACGAGAGTAGCGGTTCTTACCAGTTTGATGGATCAGCACCTTTAAGAAAACGCTTCGGTGCGACTGATGTAGTGGGTGAGCGTTTAACCTCGGTAAACGTAGGTTTCTTGTATCGCTTCTAAATGAAGTAGAGAGTAAAAGGAGCCGGCCATCTTGATTGATGGCCGATTGTTAAATCGTATTTCTTCAAACACCCAGGTGTTGTTGAATAATCTCAGGATTTGTTTTGAGCTGACTTGTTAAACCATCGAAAACTAATTCTCCTTTCACCATGATCATGGCTCTATCACATATCTTGCGGAGAGCTCGATGATTCTTGTCGACGATGACTACTGCAATTCCAGTGTCTCGTACTTGTTCTACGATTCCCCAGATTTCTTGGGCTATCAAGGGAGCCAATCCTTCTGTTGCTTCGTCGAGAATCAGAAGATCCGGGTTCGTCATCAGGGCTCGTCCAATAGTTAACATCTGCTGTTCTCCGCCTGAAAGCTGCCATCCACCGTTGCTGATTCGTTCTCCCAAACGGGGAAAGGTTTTCATTACACGTTCGAAAGTCCAGTCCTTCCGACCATTCATGCCATGACGGGCGGCCATCACCAGGTTCTCTCGAACGTTTAGATTTGGAAATATGCCCCGACCTTCTGGTACATAGGCAATACCCATTTTCATTATTTGATGGGTTACGGGTTTATTAATCTCTTTCCCTCTTACTGACATTTGGCCATCCCGAAATGGGACAATCCCAAGTAGGCTTTTCAAAAGTGTGGTTTTGCCCATACCGTTGCGGCCCATGAGCGCAATACCCTCACCAGCCTTGATCGAAAAATCGACCCCTTTCAGTATGTGGCTGCGACCGTAGAAGGTATTTAGTCCTTTGGCTTCCAGAATGCTCTCATGCATTATCTTCCTCCTCGCCCAGGTAGGCTACTTTGACTTTTTCACTTTGCTTGATGGTATTAGGGCATCCAGATTCAAGCACCTCGCCATTCACCATTACCGTTATTTCATCAGCAACTGCGAATACCGCATCCATGTCGTGTTCTACCAGCAGAATTGCGTGATCCTGTTTGAGCTGATTCAGCAGTTCAACCATGCAGGCTGACTCTTGCGCGCCCATGCCAGCCAATGGTTCATCCAGCAGAAGTACTTTTGCATTGGTGGCTAGTACCATTGCAATTTCAAGCTGTCGTTGTTCCCCATGACTAAGCGCACTGGCAAGTCTGTCGATCTTTGACTCTAGGCCTGCTCTAGCGACACAGGCCGAGACCTTGTCAATAATTTTTGTGTTGTTGGAGACACTCGACAGAATTTTCCAAGCCTCAGGTTTTCTGCTTTGTGCAGCGAGCCTTACGTTTTCGAATACTGTAAAGTTCATCATGATGTTTGTACGTTGGTAGCTACGTCCGATTCCCAGTTTGGATCGTTGGGTATTGCTTAACTCGGTAATGTCTTTGCCATAGAGTTCAATTCGACCGCCACTCACAGGTAGGTCACCTGATAACAAGTTAATACATGTCGACTTTCCTGCCCCATTAGGACCGAGCAGAGCGTGTAATTTTCCAGTTTGTAGTTGAATATTGAGATTATTGTTTGCCAATAGGCCGCCGAATCGCTTACTAACGCCGCGTGCATTTAATATGATGTCGTTCATGATTTACTCCAACTTTGCAGTGTTTGTTTAATTCGGCTAGGTAGTTGAACAATGCCACCCGGCATGAAAAGCACTGCAAAGACAATCACTGAACCCATTAGCAGAGGCCAATGTTCAGTGATGTCGGCAAACATGTCTTGCATCAATACAAATGCGGTGGCTCCTAAAATCGCACCGATCAAGTTTCCCATTCCTCCAAGGATCACCATGAGAAGTACGTTTCCTGATTCATGCCAGGACAATAGCTCGGGTGTTACAAATCCGAAGATGACCGCGTACAGAAAACCAGCACAGCCGGCTAAGCTGCCAGCAATTGTGAAAGCACCAAGTTTGTACCAGTATGTTGAATAACCCATTGATTGCATCCGGTGCTCGTTACTTTTAATACCCTGGAGCGTTCTTCCAAATGGCGAGTTGAGCATTCGCTTCAGGAAGGCGTAAACGAGTACCAAGCAGGCCAGTACCAGCCAGTAAATATTTGACATTTCGCTCATATCAAAAAGTGTGGTGCCGAATAGCTCAGGGGTCGGTCTGGAATTAACATATACGCCGTCTGACCCACCACCAATGTCAGTGTCGTGGAAGACAAAGTACATCATCTGGGCAAATGCCAAGGTAACCATGATGAAGTAAATGCCTTTGGTTCGCAGCACGAACAGGCCAACGATCAGCGCGGCAATTCCAGCTGACAACATTGAAAGCGCGAGTGTGATGAACAGATTACTTTCATCCGTATTGGAGGTATATATAGCCACTGTGTAGGCGGCTAAACCAAAATAGGCAGCATGACCGAAGCTGATCAAACCAGTGAACCCGATTAGTAGGTCAAGACTCATTGCAAAGATTGCGAACACCAAAATTTTTGCAACCATTTCAGTGTGAAAACTGTCCAGCCCGAAGGGAACAAGTATCAGAGTGAGCAATGTGATTGTAAGAAGTAAGTTTTTGACTGAATTATTTGTCATATTCGAAGTTCCTTAGTTGCGGTTAAAGAGGCCTTCAGGCCGCCACAACAGCACAGCCGCCATGACCAGGTAAACCAGCATTCCAGAAATCTCGGGAAGAAAGACTTTCCCAAACGTATCAGTGAATCCAATTACCAAAGAGGCGAGCAGAGCACCCCAAACAGAACCAATCCCACCAATGACAACAACCACAAAAGAGATGATCAGTACATGGGAACCCATATTTGGAAATACAGAGGACACTGGTGCCGAGAGCATTCCTGACAACACTGCCAAGCTAACCCCAAGAGCAAATACGAACATGTAAATTCGATTGATGTTGATTCCCAGGGCCTGCACCATGACTCGATCATGGTTACCAGCTCGAATCATCATGCCTAAGCGAGTTCGTTGAATCAGAAAGTAAAGTCCAATGGCCAGGAGAATACATACGGCTGAAATGGCAAGTCGGTATACCGGATAGGTTTGAATATCACCAAGTTGAATGGAGCCTGCAAGCCATTCTGGAACCGGTACGCCATGTACATCGTTCCCCACTAACAGACTTCTGATTTCCTCAAATATCAAGATCAACCCATAAGTGAGTAGAACCTGTTCAAGGTGATCACGTTTGTATAAATGAGTAATCAGCAGTTTTTCGAGTAGAGCACCGAATACAAATGCGAGTGGAAGTCCGACCGCAATTGCTATCATCAGATTGTCAAAGGTACCAGTTAGTACAAATGCAAGGTAAGCGCCAATCATGTAAAAGCTGCCATGGGCCAGATTGATAACTCCCATGATGCCAAATACCAAGGTCAGGCGGTAATACCCCCTGCAAATAATCGGGATCGGAAGTAGAATTTTCAACCAAAGAGG
>CAJXPC010000050.1 GCA_913057845.1 uncultured Pseudomonadota bacterium | reverse complement strand
GAGATGTAGAGAGGTCTCGTGGGCTCGGAGATGTGTATAAGAGACAGATCCAAAGTGGATCGTTCGGCAGCCTACGCGGCTCGTTATGTGGCGAAGAATATCGTTGCTGCAGGATTAGCCTCTAAATGTGAGGTGCAAATTTCCTACGCGATCGGGGTTGCTGAGCCGACAAGTGTTTCGGTCACCACCTTTGGTACCGGACGCATGGACGATGAAAAAATTGCGAAGTTGGTTGCCGCAAACTTTGATTTGCGGCCTAAGGGAATCGTTAAAATGCTTAACTTGTTGCGTCCTATCTATGAAAAAACAGCAGCATATGGCCATTTTGGCCGAGATGAGCCGGAGTTTTCTTGGGAAGGGCTCGATAAAGTTGAAACTTTGAAGGCGGCTTTGTAGTCGTAGTATACTTATTGTAATTGCTGAGGAGCGTTGCGACCCTTCCAATATAACGGGGGGCTAGGCTCAGCACAGGAAACGGCGCTCACAAACTAGTAAGTTATTGGTTTGTGGGCGTTTTTTATTGCCCTAAGCCAAATATGCTTTGTTTAAGGAGGGCAGTAAATGTCAGCAGTATTGCAACAAAAAGCATCTACCGAGGATTATTTGGTGGCAGATCTATCGCTTGCCTCTTGGGGTAGAAAAGAAATCTCAATAGCCGAAATCGAGATGTCTGGGCTAATGGCCATTCGAAAGGAATACGCGTCCAGTCAGCCGCTCAAGGGCGCTCGAATTGCCGGGTCGCTCCACATGACGATCCAAACGGCCGTTTTGATAGAAACCTTGACTGCGTTAGGCGCAGAGGTTCGTTGGGCATCTTGTAATATTTACTCTTCACAGGATCATGCGTGTGCGGCGATCGCCGAGTCAGGTGTTCCAGTTTACGCATTCAAGGGCGAAACTTTGGAGCAATATTGGGAATACACCCATAAGATTTTTGATTGGCCCACGAACCAAGCGAATATGATTCTTGATGATGGGGGTGATGCTACGTTGCTGCTCCATCTTGGTACTAAGGCTGAAAGTGATCTTACGGTTTTAAATAATCCAACAAGCGAAGAAGAGCGGGTACTTTATGCGGCTATAAAGAAAAAATTAGCTACCGACCCTAATTGGTATTCAACGCGACTCTCAGCGGTCAAAGGCGTAACCGAGGAAACGACTACGGGTGTTATGCGTCTCTATGAAATGGCGAGTGACAAGAGTTTGGCTTTTCCCGCTATCAATGTGAACGATTCTGTAACGAAATCTAAGTTCGACAACCTCTACGGCTGTCGTGAATCGCTTGTAGACGGGATTAAGCGTGCTACCGACGTCATGATTGCTGGAAAAGTTGCCGTAGTTGCGGGTTTTGGTGATGTTGGCAAGGGCTGTGCGCAAGCGCTGCGCGCCTTATCAGCTCAGGTTTGGGTCACGGAAGTCGACCCAATCTGTGCGCTTCAGGCCGCGATGGAGGGGTTCCGCGTCGTGACTATGGAATACGCAGCTGATAAGGCTGATATTTTTGTTACCGCGACTGGAAATTACAATGTGATCCATCATGACCACATGGCCGCCATGAAGAATGAAGCCATTGTGTGCAATATCGGTCATTTTGATAATGAAATTGATGTGGCCTCCATAGAGAAATATACTTGGGAGAACATTAAGCCGCAGGTAGACCACATAGTTTTCCCAGACGGTAAGAAAATTATCCTTTTGGCCCAGGGTCGACTTGTTAATTTAGGTTGCGCCACCGGCCACCCCAGCTTTGTCATGAGTACTTCTTTTGCTAACCAGGTGATCGCACAAATTGAGCTATTTAATGATACCGATAAGTATCCGTTAGGCGTTCATGTGCTGCCTAAGTACCTTGATGAAAAGGTTGCACGATTGCAGCTGGTGACCTTGAATGTGCAGCTGACCGAGCTCACAGACGAGCAGGCAAAATATATTGGAGTAGAGAAGACGGGCCCATACAAGCCTGAGATGTATCGATACTGATAGTTAACGCGTTTAGAATCGCCACCGAATCTTCGGTGGCGATTGTTCAAATGTTGATACTCAGGTTAGTAATTAGTGGCCGTGCTGAAAATTAAGCGTAAGCGCTCACTTTTGGTGTAGAGACACTACAAAGATACTCTTGTGCTAACTAGATTATATTTTGATGGATTTTTTGCCCTGAGGCTGAGCTGCGTAAGCATGGTAGGCGGCTGCCTCAGCAGCACCTACGTCAATTTTTGCACCCATGTTGTCGAAAATGCTCTCAAGAGCGCACAAGCACAGCATGACGTTCTCCATTTTGCAGCTATATCCCATGATTCCAAACCGCCAAATCTTGCCAGCTAATGGGCCAAGGCCCGCTCCTATTTCGATGTTCATTTCTTCAAGCAATCGACGTCGGACTTCTTTCTCATCGATTCCTGGCATGACATAAACTGCGTTCATTTGTGGGAGTCGATACGCCTCATCAACTAAATAATTAAGCCCAAGAGTTTCTAGCCCCGCTTTTAGAGCAAGGTGATTGCGGTTATGGCGGGCCCACGAGGCCTCAAGCCCTTCATCTCTGAGCATGATGAGCGCTTCATGCAGAGAATAAAGCGAGTTGGTGGGTGCTGTATGGTGGTAGGTTCGATTGCTCTCGCCCCAATAGCCGAGAAGTAAATTGATATCCATGAACCAGCTTTGAACCTTGTGTTTTCTGTTTTTAACCAGCTCAACAACGCGATCACTGAAGGTGACTGGTGAGAGCCCAGGCGTACAAGAAAGACATTTTTGGCTACCAGAATAAACCGCATCGAGACCCCATTCGTCAACGAGTAAGGGCACGCCAGCAAGTGAGGTTACTGTATCCACAATAGTTAATGCGTTGTACTCGCGAGCGATGGCTGCGAGCGTTTTTGCATCAGAGCGAACGCCAGTGGATGTTTCAGCATGCACAAACGCCAAAATTTTAGCATCGGGATTTTTGACGAATGTTTCACGAACTTTATCAGGATCTACGGGTTTTCCCATGGGATCCTCAACCACGACAGCGATGCCGCCGCAACGTTCTACATTTTCGATCATGCGCCCGCCAAATACGCCATTACGACAAACGATAACTTTATCGCCGGGGCTGACCATGTTGACGAAGCACATTTCCATTCCCACAGAACCTGGGCCGGAGACGGGAAATGTGAGGGCGTTTTTAGTTTGAAACGCGTAACGCAATAATTCTTTCAGTTCCTCCATCATTTGCACAAAGACGGGATCTAGATAACCAATCGTAGGTCGCCCCATCGCAGAGAAGACTCGAGGGTGTATCTCAGAGGGGCCTGGCCCCATTAGGGTTCTTTGTGGAGGATAAAAAGAACTGATATCCGAATATGATTGGTTACTCATTTAAGAATTTCCTCAGATGAAAAGCGCTGCATCGTGCTTGTTGGGAATAATAAAAAGGGGCCCATTATATCGAAATTTACCGTGTCATATAGTGAACAAAACCGCTTAACGCTTTAGTTCTATGACCTGCGATACAGTAGTTTGGTTCAGCAGTGGGTCGGGATCAAAGGCGGTATCACCCCCTGCCTCTTCCGGAATGTCTTTAGAGAGATTCTTAAAATCATAGAGACTAGAGTCGAGAAGGTGGGATGGCGAGATCTTTTTGAGTGCGCTGAACATGGTATCCAGGCGTCCTGGATGTTTCTTTTCCCAATCTTGCAACATTCTTTTTGTAACCTGCCGCTGTAGATTATCTTGAGAGCCACACAAGTCGCAAGGAATGATAGGAAAATTTTTGATTTCAGCATAAGCGGCAATATCTTTTTCTTTGCAATAGGCAAGCGGTCTGATAACGATATGCTCGCCATTGTCCGACATCAGCTTGGGTGGCATTGCCTTTAATCTACCGCCATGGAACATGTTTAAAAAAAATGTTTCCAGTATGTCTTCACGGTGATGACCTAGAGCAATTTTCGTTGCCCCTAAATCTTTAGCCGTTCGATAAAGGATTCCGCGACGCATGCGCGAGCACAAACCACACATGGTTTTCCCTTCAGGAATAACTCTTTTTACTATGCTGTAGGTGTCTTGCTCTACGATATGGTAAGCCACACCGAGCGATTTGAGATAGTTAGGAAGAATTTCCTCAGGAAATCCTGGATGTTTCTGGTCAAGGTTCACGGCGACGATATCAAAATGAATCGGAGCATGACTTCGTAGTGAAAGCAGCAGGTCTAGCATCGTATAGCTATCCTTGCCGCCGGATAGGCAGACCATAATTTTGTCGCCTTCAACTATCATGTCGTAGTCAGCAATTGCTTCGCCTGTTTGTCGGCGGAGTCGCTTGACGAGTTTGTTGTTGTCGTAAATCAATTTCTGAGTGGCTGATGGCATGGTTAGGCTTTCGCTTGAAATATTTCAAAACCAACAGATGTGCAGTCTGGGTAGACGTCGGTCTTTTCGCTGGATACTCTTGCCGCTAGAACGCCCTCGTGGTCAAGACAGAGCTCGAGAATTTTCTCGCAAAATGTCTCTTGTAGATGGAAATGTGCGTTGGTTGAAAGGTTAATGATTGAAGTCCTTAAGAAATCATAATTCACGGTTTCTGTGATCGTATCCTCCAAAATACGTAAGTTCGGATCGAGGTCTAACTCAACGTTTATGAGCACATTTTGCTTTTTGAGTTTTTCAAAGTCATGTATTCCAATTGATAAAGATACGGACATGTCTTTAAGAAAAATTTTTCGATGCGGCTTTGATTCAGGGTTCATATTATTACTTGGGTAAATTTCCGTTATTGGTTGATTTCAAACTGAACGTCTCGTTTTGTTGGCCATAGGTGTTGACCGCCATCAACGATTAAGGTGGTTCCTGTGACGGCCTGAGCACTTATAAGATATTTAACGGCATCAACGATGTCTTCAGGCAAAGAGCTTTTTCCAAGGGGTGCCAGTTTATGCGCTTTTTGAAATTCGGAGGTCGTTTGTTCACCGCTGGGTAGCGTTATCCCGGGGGCTAGGCCGCAGACCCGGATGTTTGGCCCGAGGGATGAGGCAAATAATTTTGTCGCGGCCTCGAGCGCGATTTTACTCAGCGTGTAAGAGAAGAAATCAGAATTGAGGTTATGTGTTTTTTGGTCTAGAAGATTAATAACGCAGGCTGCCGTACCTTTCGAAACTTGTTTTGCGAATTCGGAGATTAACAACATCGGCGCATATAAGTTGACTGCCATATGCTTCTCAAGGTTCGCACGGTCAAATTCCTGCGGTGTATCAAAGCCGAACATAGAGGCATTATTGATTAAGCAATCCACGCATCCCAATTCTTGTCGCACTTTAGAAATGAGACCCTTGACTGCATCGTCATGAGCTAAGTCAGCCTGAACGGCTATACTTTTTACGCCGAGATCCTTGATGGTTTTGTTAACTTCAACGGCATCAGCTTGTGATTCATTAAAGTGGATGGCTATGTTCCAACCGTCCCGCGCTAGTCCTAGGGCAATATGTTTACCTATACGCGTTGCGCCACCGGTAATTAAAACGGTTCGACTTTGTGTTTGTGCCATGTTTTATTAAACTTACGCTCTAAATTTTACTCATGTGGTTTCGAGGGGATATGTTTATTAATTACCGAGTTGTTTCGTTGACCCTCTTTAGCATACTTTCGAAGCGATCTCAGCAATAATGGACGAATGACAGTCGATACAACAGATCAAACGCCAGCCCTAGCGATGTTTAGAACGCTCTTAGGGGCAAATAAAAACTGGCTAGATTTTGCCTCTTTTATGCATCATGCGCTTTACGACTCAAAATATGGTTATTACACGGGTGATGCGTATAAATTTGGCTCCCGCGGTGATTTTATCACTGCCCCAGAAATTAGTGACCTTTTTGGTAGGACTATTGCGAGACAGGTGGCTCAAGTTTTAAAAATTAGCGGCGGGGGCGTCTTGGAGCTTGGGGGAGGCAGCGGGATTTTAGGTTCAGATATTCTAGTCGAGTTGAATAGGCTTGAGTGCCCCATAGAAGAGTATTTGTTTTTTGAGCCAAGTCCCACATTAACGCAGAGGCAAAAAGAGCGTTTAGCTCAGCTGGCTCCGGCTATTGGTGCCAAGGTGCGTTGGGTAAGTGAGCTACCTACGAGCTTTAAGGGGGTTATCTTAGCTAACGAGGTGTTTGATGCGCTTCCAGTGCATCTTTTATCCTGCAATGATGAGGGGTGGAAAGAGCGAGGTGTGATTTTTCAAAATGAATCTTTGGCCTGGAAAGATAAACCTATTGAAGACGAACGTTTGAGCTCAGCAGTTAATCATCTGAATGTAGGAGCCCCATACGTCACAGAGGTTTGTTTGGCCGTAAATGGATTAGTCGCAAATTTGTCGGAGAGCCTCGACGTCGGTGCGTTGCTCGCCATAGATTATGGTTACGAGCACCAAGTGTATTATCATCCCGATCGCCGAGATGGCACGCTGAGTTGTCATTATCAACATCGCGTAGATTCAGATCCGCTTGATCGTCCAGGCCTCAAAGATATTACGGCGCACGTTGACTTTACAAGAGTTGCAAATGCCGGGATGGATGCGGGCCTAGAGGTTTCCGGATATGTAACACAAGCCGATTTTCTCGTTAACTGTGGCATCACTGATCTTTTACAAGCAATTGATCCTGATAGGCTTGAAGAGTATCTTCCAGCGGTCTCGGCGGTACAAAAATTACTGTCTCCGAGCATCATGGGAGATATGTTTAAGGTAATGTCCCTCTCGCGGGGTATTGATGAGCCTTTGGTTGGCTTTAGTCGTAGAGATAGGCGGCACGTGTTATGACAGAAAAGAAACCGATGCATATCCATATCCTAGGGGTTTGTGGCAGTTTTATGGGGGGGCTTGCAGCGATCGCTAACCAAGCCGGATATAAAGTAACGGGGTGTGATGAGGGGATATACCCCCCAATGAGCCTGCAGCTCCAATCGATGGGTATTGATTTGATCGAAGGTTGGGGCATTGAGCAACTTGATCTAAATCCAGACCTCTACGTTGTTGGTAATGTGGTGTCTCGGGGTAATACGCTGATGGAAGAAATTCTTAATCGTAATTTGCCCTATGTGTCTGGCCCACAGTGGTTGCATGAGTCGGTTTTAGCGTCGAAATGGGTGCTGGCGGTAGCCGGTACTCATGGCAAAACCACTACCACTGCGATGTTAGCCAAGATTCTTGATTATGCGGGGTTGAACCCAGGGTTCTTAGTCGGAGGCGTACCTATTGATTTTGGTGTGTCATCCCGCCTGGCGCAATCAGATTTTTTTGTTATTGAGGCAGATGAGTACGACACAGCATTTTTTGATAAGCGCTCCAAATTTTTGCACTACCGTCCCCGGACCGCGGTACTTAATAATCTCGAGTATGATCACGCCGATATCTTCCCGAATTTAGATGCAATTGAAACGCAGTTCCATCATTTTGTGCGCACCGTACCGAGTAACGGAGCGTTAATTGTTAATCAAGATAGCCCAGCGTTAAGACGTGTGACTGAGCGCGGCTGTTGGTCTGAAGTGATTCCATTTGGAGGCGCTGAATCCTGGTCGTATCGTCAATTAAATAACGGAGCGCACATTGAAATTTTACACAACGGCGTAATTCAAGGCTCTTATGAGCCAAGTTTTTTTGGGCCGCATAACTTGGATAATGCATTAGCAGCTATGTTAGCTGCGCGACACGGCGGCGTTCCCGTTGAGGTTGGGTTGAGGGCCCTTGAGGACTTTGGGGGCGTTAAGCGTCGAATGGAACTTCTAGGTGAGGTGAATAAGATTAAGGTCTACGATGACTTTGCTCATCACCCTACTGCGATTAAAGCTACGTTAGGAGGAGTGAAGCAACGTTACCCAGACTCAAGAGTGTTGGCTGTATTTGAGCCAAGGTCAAACAGCATGAGACTGGGCCATCATAATGCTCACCTGTCAGATAGTCTTGCAATAGCGGACCTAGTTTATTGTTATACGGGCGGGTTGGATTGGGATGCCGACGAATTATTTGCGTCGCTTGGAGACGCAGTGTTTCTTTCTGATGACATCAATGTGATGACTAGATTAATCGCAGAAGACGCTCGTCCGGGAGATTTGATCTTGATCATGAGTAATGGTGGGTTCCAAAATATTCATGAAAAGGTTTTAGATCTCTTGCGCTCGAAGGCACTTAAATGAAGCTCGTTATCTATATTCATGGGTTCAATAGCTCATCGTCGTCTTTCAAAGCCAAGGTCTTGGCGCGAGTGATTCAGGAGCGGCACTCGAATATTGAACTTTGGTGCCCAGACTTATCTCACTGGCCTGAGAAGGCTGTGGCCAGTTTAATTGATAGAATTAGCGCGCATCCTATTGAGGATGTAACGTTAGTAGGGAGTTCGTTAGGCGGTTTCTATGGCGCATACCTATCACAGCGGTTTGGGTGCCGATCGGTTCTGATCAATCCAGCGATCACGCCGCATGCTGGGCTATTGAGCTATGTAGGCTGGCAAAAAAATCTGTACACGGACGAAGAATACGAGTTTACGCATGAGCATTTGCATCAGCTCGAACGGCTTTACGTTAATGAAATTAAAAGGGTCGATAAATTATTTCTGGTGCATACCACTGGAGATGAACTTCTGGACTGGAAGATTGCAGCGCATCGTTTTGAGGGTTGTAGGCGGTTGATTGTCGGGGGCGGTGATCACGGATTTAGTAACTTTGAAGACTACGCAGAGATCGTTTTAGCCTACGTTACTGGTGAGCCTGCGCATTGATTGCCCGTATTAAATAATTTTTCTTGAATATAACTTAAAGGTAAGTCCCAGTTGAATGTATTTTATTTGGAGTCTGGATCTTTGAAGGTTGGGCGCGTCTTGAAAGAGATGGGTACGTCGCTTCAGGTGCAGAGTCAGTTTGGTAAACAGGTCAAGGTCAAGGCGAATCACGTGTTTATCTTTTTTGATGGCACGAGCCCTGATGACTTTTTTAATAACGCACAAGAAATCGCAAAGACTATTGATCCTGATCTCCTATGGGAGGCGTTTGATGGTTCTGAGAGCATATATTCCATAGTCGCAAAAGCATTTTTTGGGCAGTCGATTACGCAAGTACAGGAGGCTAGTGTTCTAACGGTTCTATTCGATCATCCAACACATTTTTATAAAAAAGGACAGGGAAATTTTAAGCCGGCTAACGCTGAGGCCTTGAAGGCGGCCAAAATCTCTTTAGAGGTCAAGAAACAGCGTGAGCTGTTACTCGCACGTCATGTCGAGCAATTATGTGAATACGTCATGCCAACAGAGTTCGGCGATAGCTTGCCTCGATTGCTCTACGGCCCAGACAAAAATCAGCTTGAGGACTGTCTCTTATACACATCTGACGCTGCCGACGAATAGAGAGG
>CAJXPC010000049.1 GCA_913057845.1 uncultured Pseudomonadota bacterium | reverse complement strand
ACGAGATGTAGAGAGGTCTCGTGGGCTCGGAGATGTGTATAAGAGACAGTAGTTAGATTGTATGAGTGAAACCATCATGCCGTTCGAATCTGCAGTGGTCAGGTAGACAGTGTCCGACGTGACTGGTTGGCGTGTCTTGAGCTTAAGAGCCTTCTTGGTAGAAATGGTAGCGGCAAGCGTCCGGTGTAGCTCCTCAGACAACAAGTCATCAACTGTTTTACGCATATGCGAGGGATCACCCACCTCTGAATAGACCTCATGAAGCGCGAGCTTCATTGCTTCTATCTCATTATGGAGTTCTATTAAATTTGAGTTTTTTGTCAGGTTGCTCTCAAGTTGATTAAGAATGCCGAGAGCGATTAAGCTGGCGATACCTTGCCCGCTAGGTGGAATCTCGTGGAGTTCGAGACCCAGGTGATTCATAGAAATTGGGGCGACCCATTGGGGGCTGTGCTCATGAAGATCCGCGAGACTTAATTGTCCGTGATGCTTTTTTGAATCTTCAACCATGCGGTGCGCTAATTGTCCTTCGTAGAAATCCTCCCCATGCGTGGCTGCTATCCTTTCCAAGGAGTCTGCATGGTCAGGAAGATAGAATCGATCACCGGTTTGAGGGGCTTTTCCTTGATTCGTGAAGATACGGTTAAATTCCGCAAACCCATTGAAGCGATCGAGTTGTTTGTGCCACTGGTCCGCAATGATGCTTGAGACCAGAAAACCTTCTGTGGCATAACGTATGGCCGGTTCGAATAATTCCTCGAATTTCATGCGACCAAAACGACGTGACAGTTCGACCCACGCTGAGACTGCTCCGGGTACAGTAACCGACCCCCAACCATCGATTGGCATGGGTTGATCTTGTTTGAAGTCATTATGGCTCCACCCCTTTGGGTACTTCCCTGAGGCATTCAGACCATGTAACTCGGTCCCATCCCATACGATGCAAAAAGCATCTGAGCCGATGCCGTTCATTGTGGGTTCAACCACCGTGAGTGTGGCGGCGGTCGCAATGGCTGCGTCAATCGCGTTGCCACCCCTGCTGAGTATTGTGATTCCAGCCTGGGCTGCGAGTGGCTGAGATGTTGAGACTATATTGTCTCCGTAGATGGCGCTGCGGTGAGCTTCAGGTCGAATAACCATAGTGTGTGTGATGGCCCGTTGAAATCAACTATAATCGTGTCTTGTGAATAATGTCATATTTAAGATTTTATTTTTTTGAATGTTGTGTGAGCAGGGGATTCTACTGATTCCGTGATACGTAAGACTCATGCGTTCCATATGATTTCGATAGACATTATCTGAGGACTTAAAGTGGATATAGGTTATTGGATTCAAATGTTGAGCCTCTACGCAATTCCTGCGGTATTGGCAATCACATTGCACGAAGCTGCACACGGATACGCCGCGAAGCGACTGGGAGACCTTACTGCTTATCAACAAGGTCGTATTACGTTAAACCCTATCAAACATATAGATGTTGTCGGTACGTTGATTGTGCCTGCTGTCCTGTTGTTGGCGAGTGGCGGAAAAATGGCGTTTGGATGGGCCAAGCCGGTACCGGTAAATTTTGCTGCGCTTAGGAATCCTAAAAAGGATATGTTTTGGGTTGCTGCGGCGGGGCCAGGAGCCAACCTAATCATGGCTATAGGTTGGGCCTTAATTTTTAAGTTGACGTTGATCATGCCTGAACATTATTTTAGTTCGCCATTACTTGAAATGGCTAAAGGCGGGATTTTGATCAATTTAGTGTTGATGGTGTTAAATTTAATGCCAGTGCCCCCCTTAGATGGAGGCCGTATTGCGATCAGCGTCTTGCCGCATGCATTGGCTTACAATTTAGCCAAGCTTGAGCCATACGGTTTGTTGGTCATCATGCTGTTGATGGCATCAGGTGTGCTCAGTTCCATAATGTATCCAATATTGGGATCAATCATTGGGGTTTTATCTTTTGTTTTTGGTATTTAGAGGAATGATTTAATGTTTGACGACCGAGTATTATCCGGTATGCGCCCAACTGGCGCACTGCACTTAGGGCACTACAATGGGGTTTTGGAAAACTGGTTAAAACTCCAGAATGAATACCAGTGTTTGTTTTTTGTGGCGGACTGGCACGCATTAACGACTCATTACGAGTCTCCTGAAGTGATCGAGAATAATGTTTGGGACATGTTGATCGATTGGTTGGCTGCGGGCATCGATCCATCTCAAGCTACTTTATTTATTCAGTCGAAGGTTCCGGAACACGCAGAGCTGCACTTGCTGATGTCTATGATTACCCCACTTGGTTGGCTAGAGCGAGTACCGACATATAAGGATCAACAAGAGAAACTTTCAGAGAAAGATTTATCAACCTATGGTTTTCTAGGGTATCCATTGCTTCAAAGTGCCGACATATTGATTTATCGGGCCAATTTGGTGCCAGTGGGTGAGGATCAAGTGCCCCACATTGAGTTTACGCGGGAGATCGCACGTCGTTTTAATCATCTTTACGGCAAAGAAACAGGATTTGAAGCTAAGGCCGAGACAGCGGTAAAGCAGCTTGGTAGTAAGCGCAGTAAATTGTATCGGGAGCTTAAAAATCGGTATCAAGAACAGGGGGATGACTCAGCGCTCGATTCAGCGCGGGCGTTACTCGAAGAGGCTGCAAATTTATCTCTCGGTGATCGTGAGCGGCTTTTTGGTTACTTGGAGGGTGGGGGTAAGATGATTCTATCCGAACCGCAGGCATTACTTACGGCGGCTTCGAAGATGCCTGGGCTAGATGGGCAAAAAATGTCTAAATCCTACAATAATACGATCTCGCTGAGAGAAGACGCGGCATCTATTGAGAAAAAAATAAGAACGATGCCCACCGACCCGGCGAGGGTTAGGCGGACTGACCCTGGAGATCCAAAAAACTGTCCTGTATGGCAGCTTCACTGTGTTTATTCGGAAGAGTCAACGAAAACCTGGGTTCAAGAAGGTTGCAAATCGGCAGGTATAGGCTGTATTGAATGTAAGCAGCCGCTGGTTGCGTCGATAGGTAAAACTTTAGATCCCATTCGCGAACGCGCGCAACAATATATTGATGACCCAGCGCTGATTAGAAATATCATTGCCGATGGTAATGATCGCGCTAGAAAGTTAGCTTCAGAGACTATGAAAGATGTTCGCGAGGCTATGGGCTTAGATTACGGTTAGGCTACGACTATTGGTTAATTTTTTTGCCGCATTATTCGCTGTTGTTCTCTTTGCCAATCTTTCTCTTTAGTCACCGCGCGTTTATCGTGTTGCTTCTTACCTTTCGCCAATCCGACGGAGAGTTTGATTCTTCCCCCAGAATAATGGAGGTCAAGCGGGGTTAGTGTGTATCCTGAGCGTTCTACTTTGCCTATCAATTTTGCAATTTGTTCGCTGTGCATCAATAATTTTTTTGTTCGAACAGGGTCCGGCGTTACGTGTGTCGACGCTGAATTTAGAGGGCTGATATGAGAGCCTATTAGAAAAAGCTCACCGCTTCTAATGATGACGTAGGATTCCTTCAGCTGACTGCGGCCTGCCCGAATGGCTTTGACCTCCCATCCCTGTAAAGATAGACCGGCTTCGAATTTTTCTTCGATAAAAAAATCGTGATACGCTTTTTTGTTTTGAATAATGCTCATTGTGAATTGCTTCGTGGACTAATCGGTATGTTATTCCAAAAAAATTGTCTATGCTGACTAATTCGAGATGATAATTGATCTTATATGCCTATTGTAAAGAAATCCGCTCTCGTACTTCATTCCGCTAACTGTATTTACGATTTGGTTAATGCGGTGGATAGCTACCCAGACTTTTTACCCTGGTGTGGTGGTGCGACAATTGAAGAGCAATCAGACGCGCATATGATCGCAGAGATAGTCATTGGCTACAGAGGTATCAATAAATCGTTCAAGACTAAGAATCAGATCGTGAGGCCGACGGAAACCACGAGTGGGCGTATCGAAATGAGTCTGGTTGAAGGGCCGTTTAAGACGCTCAATGGAATATGGTCCTTTACGCCACTTGAGTCTCATGGGTGTCGAATCGAGTTTGAAGTTCAGTATGAATTCTCGAATGCTTTCGTATCAAAGGTTGTCGGGCCTGTTTTTAATCAAATCGCAGAAACCTTCGTGGATTCGTTTGTTCGAAGGGCTGAAGAATTGTATGCATGAGCCTCGTGAAATTAGTGTGGATATTTTATTTGTGACCGAGAGGCAAGAGTATTCGGAAAGTTTGACTGTCATTTGTCCGATAACAATCGCTGAGGTTTTGGAAAAATCTAGAACCGCGTCCGTCGCGCAAGAACACTTCGGGAGTAGATCTTTATCTGTTGGTGTGTGGGGTAAGCAGGTGAAATTAAGTGTTTATGCCAAAAATGGTGACCGTATCGAAATCTATCGCGACTTGATCGCAGACCCGAAGGAGTTGAGGCGAAGTGGTCGACTGTTGGGAAAACGAAGAGGGCGGTAGTTTTTATCCGATACTTTATTGATGTTTATACAGAGGAAACTGATTTTGTTTCAAACCTAGTTCAAAAAAATAAATAGCGTGATTCGCATGTTCGTATGAATTTGAATAGTCGCCGGAACGCATCAAGGCCTCAGCTTTTTTTAAATGCTCTATTGCTACTATCCAGGAAGCGCCTTCTCGCACTGCTCTACCATGAAGCATTCGAGCTTCCTCAAGGGCTTCGATAGTCGCCTCAATAGGGGTCGAGAGAGCTACAGGTGCCACCATGAAGCATTGGGAGAGCAGGGCTAGTATAAACAAACGTTTCAAAAGCGTAATCATGGCGTTGCAAATGTATTTTGGAATGGTTTATAAATTGGTCTCGTGTATCGTATAATAACGTCTTTGGACGGCTAAACTCTATGCGTGTAAAGCAAAAGGCTCTGACGTTTGATGACGTACTTCTCGTCCCGGCGCATTCGATTGTGCTTCCCAAGGACGTGTCGCTTGTGTCTCGATTGACCCAGAACATCACCCTCAGCATCCCCATCGTCTCCGCAGCAATGGACACCGTGACGGAGTCGCGTTTAGCGATCGCCGTGGCACTTGAAGGCGGGATTGGGATCCTTCATAAGAATATGTCGCTTCAGGACCAAGCGCGCGAAGTTGCTCGGGTCAAACGATTTGAAAATGGCGTAGTTAAGGATCCTGTAACCATATCTCCCGATATGACGGTTGGGGCGGTTTTAGAGTTAACAAAGCAACATAATATTTCAGGGTTACCTGTGTTGGAGGGTCGTAAACTCGTTGGGCTCGTCACCAATCGAGATCTTCGTTTTGAGAAGAATCTGGATCAACCTATCAGTAAGATTATGACGGTAGCGGAGAAGCTCATTACCGTGGGCGAAAATGCATCCAGTGAAGATGCGATAGCACTCATGCATCAGCACCGTATTGAGCGGGTACTTGTTGTTGATGACAAGTTCCATCTGAAAGGCCTAATAACGGTTAAAGACATCTTAATGGCGTCTGAATATCCGATGGCGGCCAAAGATGATCAAGGTAGCCTCTATGTTGGTGCGGCAGTAGGTGTGGGCGGAGATACAGAGCAAAGGGTTGAGGCCCTTGTGGCGGCTGGTGTTGACGTGATCGTTGTCGATACCGCTCATGGACATTCACAGGGTGTGATTGATCGGGTCGCTTGGATGAAAAAAAAATATCCACAGATCGATGTCATTGGCGGAAATATCGCGACCGCCGATGCTGCAAAAGCGCTTGCAGGAGTGGGTGCTGATGGAGTCAAGGTTGGTATCGGACCAGGTTCAATTTGTACAACGCGGGTGGTAGCAGGTGTAGGCGTGCCACAAATTACTGCAATCGATGATGTTGCTAATGCGCTTCACAAAGATGGTATCCCACTCATTGCAGATGGGGGCATTCGATTTTCTGGTGATATTGCAAAAGCGATCGCTGCTGGTGCTTCAACGGTAATGCTCGGCGGTTTACTGGCAGGTACTGAAGAGTCGCCAGGGGAAATAGAGTTGTTCCAAGGTCGGTCTTATAAGTCTTATCGAGGTATGGGGTCGTTGTCAGCGATGCAGAAAGGGTCGAGCGATCGTTATTTCCAAGACAGCGCTTCAACAGCAATAGACAAACTTGTGCCTGAGGGTGTCGAGGGTCGCGTGCCATATAAGGGTTCAGTGGTTGCAGTAGTCCACCAGCTTATCGGTGGCCTGCGATCATCGATGGGTTACTTAGGATGCGAGACGATTGCGCGTATTCATGAAAGTGCATCATTTGTAGAAATCACCTCTTCGGGCATGAAAGAGTCACACGTACATGATGTTCAGATTGTAAAAGAAGCGCCCAATTATCGGGTTGACTGATGTTTTGGTGTCTTTTTCAATCCACAATCTAAACTAACTGAAATCGGCAGCATAAATTCATGGTCAAAAACAAGATACTTGTATTGGATTTTGGATCTCAATACTCTCAACTTATTGTTCGGCGTATTCGAGAGGTTGGCGTGTACTGTGAATTGTTGCCGTATGACATTGACGTTTCGAAAATAATTGATTTTGAGCCTAGAGGTATTATCCTCTCAGGTGGTCCCGCATCAGTCTATGAAGACGAGGACAGCCCCAGCGCCCCAGATGAAGTGTTTGATTTGGGTATCCCAATTTTGGGGATTTGTTATGGCATGCAAACAATGGCTAACCAACTCGGAGGCACGGTACTGGCCGCGTCTAAGAGAGAATTTGGTTTCGCAGAAATTAGAGCCCGGGGACATTCAGCGTTATTGAATGAGGTATCGGACAGAACTAATGCAGACAACCATGGGCTTTTGGATGTATGGATGAGTCATGGAGACAAAGTCACCGAACTGCCTAAGGGGTTTAAAGTAATCGCATCGAATGAGTCAACTCCTTTAGCCGGAATGGCGGATGAGACTCGGAAGTTTTATGGACTTCAATTTCATCCTGAAGTCACACACACTCCCCAAGGGGCAAAGATTCTAGAACGATTTGTTTTGGGGATATGCGAGTGCCAGGCGGATTGGAGCATGCCGTCATTCGTTGACGTCGAAGTCGTTAGAATTAAATCGCAAGTCGGAGACGATGAGGTCATATTAGGGCTCTCTGGAGGCGTGGATTCATCGGTTGCCGCAGCGCTCATTCACAAGGCGATTGGGTCGCAGTTAATGTGTGTGTTCGTGGATAACGGTCTGCTTCGTTTGAACGAAGCAACGCAGGTCATGGGCACGTTTAAAGAAAATTTAGGCGTTAATGTGATTCATGTTGATGCCGCAGAGCGTTTCATGACAGCACTCTCTGGTGTGATTGATCCAGAAGAAAAAAGAAAAGTCATTGGTCGTGAGTTTGTTGATATTTTTCAAGAAGAGGCGGCGAAATTACCCAATGCTCGTTGGCTTGCGCAAGGGACGATTTATCCCGATGTTATTGAGTCAGCCGGTTCTAAAACTAAGAAAGCAAAAACGATCAAATCACATCATAACGTGGGAGGGTTACCCGACACGTTAAATTTAAAGCTTCTTGAACCGTTGAGAGATCTATTTAAGGATGAAGTTCGACACCTGGGTGTGGCACTTGGTCTACCGTCTAAGATGGTATTCAGACATCCATTTCCAGGCCCGGGACTTGGTGTGCGAATACTTGGAGAGGTTAAGAAAGTCTATGCGGAGTATCTTCGAGAAGCGGATGCGATATTTATCGAAGAGTTAGTGAGTTCCGGCTGGTATGAGAAGACTGCTCAAGCCTTCGCTGTTTTCCTGCCAGTGAAGTCTGTTGGTGTCATGGGTGATGGACGTACCTACGAATATGTAGTCGCGCTAAGAGCAGTTGAGACCTCGGATTTCATGACTGCTAATTGGGCGCCGCTGCCGCATGACTTGTTGTCCAGAGTCTCCAATAGAATTATTAACGAGGTTAAAGGGATTAATCGGGTTGTATACGATATCTCGGGTAAGCCGCCTGCCACTATTGAGTGGGAGTAAGAGGTTGATGTTAAGTTATTGATTATGTCAACGCTACTGAGGTAGTGCATTAAGCTAGAATGCAGGTTAGAAAGTTACTAACACTGTGGGTGGCAATGCGTTGATTAAAATAGGTTTGTAGTCGGAGTTGTTAACGTTGTTTTACTGCTTGGAGTTGGAAGGTAGTTAGAAACTAAAAAATTATAGTAATAAAAACAATAGCTTATAGTGTTACTACAGTTGAGTGGGAGTAATTTCTATTGCGTAAGTTACTAAATATGAATATCAAAATTAAACGCCATCTTTAGCAACCCTTAAGCCTGTCAGTAGAACTAAAGGCGTTCTACTTGAGGAATGTCGGCTTTATATAAATAAACACGCAATTCTGAAAATAACACAATGGCAATTTACGTTCTAGTTCATGGCGCTTGGCATACCGGAGAGCTTTTAGAGGCTGTTGCGGAACCCATCCGAGCTAAAGGTCATACAGTACACTGTCCTACAGTGGCGGGAAATAATCCCGGAGACGACCGCACGATTGGACTCGATGTCGCAATTGCATCCATTGTCACCTATCTTGAAGAACACAATCTTCAAGATGTTGTGCTTCTTGGGCATAGCTATGGTGGAATGGTTATTACGGGTGTCGCTGATCGTGCGCCGGAACGAATTCATCGACTGATTTATTGGAACGCATTTGTGCCTAACAATGGAGAGTGTTTGAACGATATGGTGCCACCCCATTATGTTGGTTTGTTTGATTCAATCAGTTCGGAGAGTTCAGACAATAGCGTAATGTTGCCATTTTCCATCTGGCGAGAGGCATTTATCAATGACGGCAGCCTAGAGGAGGCTGAATTTGCTTACGGGAAATTGAATGCACATCCTTATGCGACTTTCACCGATTCAATTTCGTTGAAAACCAATCCCATGGATATGCAATTTGGCAAGTCTTTCATCAACTGCACAGAAGATACAGCATTGCCTCAAAGTTTGAGCTGGCACCCGCGTCTATCGGAGAAACTAGGTCTGTTTCGATTAATTCAGCTAACGGGCAGTCACGAAATTTGTTTCACTGATCCGGCTAGTTTGGCAGCGTCTATAATGAAAGCGGGACGGGATTAAAACAGATTTTCACTCATTGCGTGCGTAACCGATCAAATCGGCGTTCGTTGACGCTTGGACAAAAAAATCAAAAATTGAGGGCACATTATTCTCGGCAATGGGGACGATGTACTTATTAATCTCAACGAGATAAGCCTTTCTAGGCTTGCCATCAGGGTTTTTACAGAGAAGAAGCATGTAGCCACATAGCCCGGATAAGGGTTTTAGTTGCTAGTAGCTCATTGCCACACTTTATCAAAAATATCATTACTGCGTTGAGACCTCGATTTAGCAAAAACCCCCCATTCAAATTCAGTTTGAGGCTTTAGCTGTCTCTTATACACATCTCCGAGCCCACGAGACCTCT